>JAXDQB010000264.1:0-11054 GCA_034668065.1 Paraburkholderia sp. | reverse complement strand
GTTCGACATGATCGAAGTTCAAATGCTCGCGCAACTGAATGATCGCCGACACGGTGTTGTCCAGCACCTTCGCGCCGAAATCGATCGCCGTGTCGCCCAGATGGACTTGGCTGTGGCTTACCGGAATGGTCCCCGTGAGGCCCGTGGCGAGCTTGAGCTTGAAGTCCGACAACCCCTGGCAACCGAGCGAGCGGCAAAAGCGGATCACGGTGGGCTGGCTGACGTCGGCTTTGCGTGCGATATCAATGATCGGGTCGCTGATAATGGAGCGGGGGTGATTCAGCGCGAGATCCGCGACGCGCCGCTCGGCAGGCGTCAGGGCATCGCGCATTTGCCGGATGCGCTCGAATACGGCGGACGAGCCGCTGCCCGCGCGGTTCGACAATTGTTCGGAGAGAATCGCCGAGACACCCAGAAACGCCGGGTACTCGGCAGTGATGACATAGGTCGGCACGTTGGCGAGATATGCTTCGAAGCGGCCTTTCGCCTCGAACCGCCGGCGAAACGATGACCGCGCAAAGAGTTCGCCAAGCCTCGGTACGACGCCGCCGCCAATGTAGATGCCGCCGAGCGCGCCGAGCGTCACGGCGATGTTGCTGGCGAACGTGCCGAGAATGCCGCAGAAGCAATCGACGGCTTCGGCTGCGAGCGGATCTCCCTCGAGTGCGCGGTTGACAACCTCGGCGGGCTCCATGGAAGCCGACGCGCGCTTTTTGTCGCGCGCGGCGAGCGCACGGTAGATGAGTTCGATGCCCGGGCCGGCGGCGACGCGCTCGAACGACACGTGCGGCCACTTCTTGCGCGCGAATTGGAGGACGATATCCTCGCGCTCGTCGCACGGCGCGAAGCTTGCGTGGCCCCCCTCGCTGCCGAGAGCGATCCAGCGATCATCCGCGGGAATGAGGCCCGAGACCCCGAGACCCGTGCCGGGCCCGAGCAGTCCAATCACGCTGTTCTGTCTGCGCGTTCCGCCACCGATCTGCACGCGCTGCGCGTCGGTCAGTCCCGGCAGCGCCATCGCGAGGGCCGTGAAATCATTGACGACGAGCAGCGTGTCGAAGCCGAGGGTGCGCCGTGTCGCCTCGATCGGGAACGTCCAGTTGTGATTGGTCATGCTGACCTGGTCGCCGTCAACGGGGTTCGCGATAGCGATTGCCGCATGATTGACGTGTCCGACCGTTGTGTCCTTCAGGTATTCCTTCAACACCTCTTCCACGCCCGCATAGTCGGCACACGGATAGACGCGTATTTGCGATATCTCGCCGGGGCCAACCTCGAGCGCGAAGCGAGCATTGGTGCCGCCGATGTCGGCGAGCAGTCGCGGACCGTCGGCGTGCTGACGGCTACCGGGAACGGATATCGTCTTAGTTTGCACACCAGTAGACATCGAGTCTGACTCCCTTGTCGTTTGCCAGCTTCGAGATGGCGTTTTCTTGCGGCACGCGGGTCGCAGCCTTCAGCACGTCGAGCTTGCGCGGGCCCGCGATCTGCAGGAAGAGCCGAGGAATGCGTGTGAGCGCGGCAAGCGAGAGACTCACGCGTGCGTGCGGGGCAGTGCCGGGACGAACGGCGACAAAGCGCTCGGCAGCGGGATCGATCGCGTGCGACCACTCGGGCGCATCGGCGAACAGCGAGGCGGTATGGCCGTCCTCGCCCATGCCGAGCACGGCGACGTCGGGTAGCGCGCGTGCCGGATCAGCGTTGAGCGCGGCAACGTTTTCCTCGAACGGCGAAGACACATCGACGAGCGGCAGGAAGCGCGCGCTTTGGACGGGCCGTGAGGCGTCGCCCAGCAGTGTTTCGCGCACGAGCCTTGCGTTGCTCGCCGGATCCGTCTCGGGCACCCACCGGTCATCGACGAGTGTCACATCGACGCGCCGCCAGTCGACAGGCTCGCCGCCGAGCGCTTGCAGGAAAGCGCGCGGGCTCGTGCCGCCGGACACTGCGAGCGTCGCGCGCGAGGCGGCACTCAATGCGGCACCGGATGCGGCAAGGGATGCGTTGAGCGCATCGCCCACCGCTCTGGCCAGCGCGCCGGCCTGCGCGCGCGGGTCGTCAAAAGCGTGAAGCTCGATCACTTCTCCTCCAGACTGCTTTACGTGTACCAGCGCAAATTGTTCGATGCGACGCGCGGCGTCCCGGACGGGCGCATGGCTCGCGACGTGCGCATCCCCTTAATTCTCTTCTTCCAGCCAGCAGGTGCCATGCTGCGCGAGCATCGCACTCGCGGCGGCCGGCCCCCACGTGCCCGCTGCGTAGGGCTTGGGCGGCTTATTCGAAACCGCCCATTCATTGAGAATCGGCTCGACCCAACGCCAAGCGGCTTCCTGCTCGTCGCGCCGCACGAACAGCGCAAGGCGTCCGTTGATTACGTCGAGCAGCAGCCGCTGATAGGCCTCCATCTGGCCTTCCTTGAAAAACTGGTCGAATGCGAGGTCGAGGTGCACGCTTGCGAGATTCATCCCTTCGCCAGGCTGCTTCGCCAGGCAATAGAGGCGAATCGACTCGTTCGGCTGCAGACGAATGACGAGCCGGTTCGCGCCCGGACGCAAAGCCGGCGCGCCAAGCGCCGAATGCGGCACAGGGCGGAAGTTCACGACGATTTCGGCAATTCGTTCTCCCAGCCGCTTGCCCGTGCGCAGGAAGAATGGCACGCCGGCCCAGCGCCAGTTTTCGATTTCGACTTTCACCGCGACGAACGTCTCGGTCGTGCTTTGGGGTCTCACACCGTGCTCGGTTGTATAGGCGGGCACTGACGAACCCTTGATGACCCCCGAGTGGTATTGCCCGCGCACGGCGACCTTGGGGATGTCTCGTG
The DNA here is from genome assembly GCA_034668065.1 of Paraburkholderia sp. GTDB lineage: Bacteria > Pseudomonadota > Gammaproteobacteria > Burkholderiales > Burkholderiaceae > Trinickia. The sequence continues at coordinate 8,236 of JAXDQB010000264.1, read as the reverse complement.
GGTCGATTGGCTTGAGCGCGCGCAGCACGCGCAGTTTTTCGTCGCGCACTGAATCTGAATCCATCGAATGCGGCGGCTCCATCGCGACAATCGAGAGGAGCTGCAGCAGATGGTTTTGCACCATGTCGCGCAGCGCACCGGTGTTGTCGTAAAAATCGCCGCGCCCTTCTACGCCAAGCTCCTCGGCGATGGTGATCTGGATGCTCTCGACCCACTCGCGGCGCCAGAGCGGCTCGAAAAGCGCATTGCCGAAGCGCAGCGCGAGCAGGTTCTGCACAGGCTCTTTGCCGAGGTAGTGGTCGATGCGGTAAATCTGTTCTTCGGAAAAGATTTCGCCGACGGCATCGTTGATCGCATTAGACGAGCGCAGGTCGTAGCCGAGCGGCTTCTCGAGCACGATGCGTGCGTTCGTGTTCAGGCCGACGGACGCGAGCGCGCGGCAGATCGGTACGAAAAGCGACGGCCCGGTTGCGAGATAAAAGACGCGAATGCCGCTGTGCCCCTCGAGCGCGTCGCGCAGCAGGGAGAAATCCTCCGGCTTGCCCAGGTCGAGCTTCACGTAAGCGATGCGCTCGAGAAAGCGCTTCCAGACAACTTCGTCGAAGTCATTCGCGCAGACATGACCCTTGACGTTCGTGTTGACCCAATCCAGGTAGCCGGGGAGATCGGCCGCGTGCCGCGCGACGGCGACGATTTTGCCGTGCTCCGACAGCATCCCGGCGCGATGGGCCTCGTAGAGCGCCGGAAGGATTTTTCGCATCGACAGGTCGCCAGTCCCGCCGAAGAGAACGAAGGTAAAGCCTGAGTCGATTTGCATGTGTCGTAAGTCGAAGGTCAAGGGTTGCCGGGCGCGGTTGCGGCCGGGGTGCATCGGCTGCCCGCCCTGTAGCACGATAAAAATATTTTTGACACTGAATTGTAGTTTAACTACAATCCAAATCAAGAGGTAACGTCAAACGATGCAAAACACGTACGCTGCCCGGTGTACTGGGCGCGTCGAATATGGAGCGTGCATCGTGCGTGGGTGCCGCGGGTGCGCATCGAGCGTTGCATGTTAGCAGCGCAACGCGGTAGTCCGCTTTCAGTTCGACGAACCTCCCCCGAGCCTTCCCGCGCGTCTCGGCGCCATGCGGATCGGGCCGAAATCAAAATAGGAGACAGCCGTTGACTTCCGAATTCCCCGTTTCCTGAAGAAATCGAAGAGCCTTCATGGCCGGGCATGCCGCGTGTCGACATGTAGGGCGCACCCCGTGCGCATCGCAGCAGGCTCAGCCTTCCAGTGTTGTGTTGTTTTACCAACCACTGTTCCCCGGCGAAAAGAGCGGGGAGCATCGATTCTTGGGTTCATGTCCGGAGGAGACAAATAATGAAAGTTCGCGCGATCAGGGCTGCGCTGTGCGCCACGGGGCTCATGTTGGGGGTATCGGCGGTGCAGGCGGCCGAATCCGTCGAAGTGCTGCACTGGTGGACGTCGGGCGGTGAGTCGAAAGCCGTAAGCGTGTTGAAGGACGACATGAGTAAGCAAGGTTATTCGTGGAAGGACTTCGCGGTTGCGGGTGGCGCGGGCGCGGCGGCCATGACCGCGCTGAAAACGCAGGTGATTTCGGGCAATTCGCCGTCGGCGGCGCAGATCAAGGGGCCGCTCATTAAGGAATGGGCCGATCAGGACGTGCTTGTGCCGGTCGATTCGATCGCAAAAAGCGAGAGCTGGAAGAAGAATCTGCCGCCTGAAATCGACAAGATCATGCAAGCGGACGGGCATTACGTTGCCGCGCCGTTCTCGGTTCATCGCGTGAACTGGCTCTACATCAACAAGGCGGCACTCGAGAAGGCGGGCGGCAAGGTGCCGACAACCTGGCCGGATTTTTTTGCCGTCGCGGACAAGATGAAAGCGGCCGGGATCATTCCGATCGGAATGGGTGGACAGCCGTGGCAGGATCTGACGTTGTGGGAAGACGTCGTGCTTTCGCAAGGCCCGGATTTTTACAGAAAAGCACTGGTGGACCTGGACCAAAACACGCTGACGTCGCCCCAGATGGCGCAAGTGTTCGACACCGTCCGCAAGATCCAAGGCTACTTCGACAACGGCCGCACCGGTCGTGATTGGAATCTGGCAACGGCCATGGTCATCAACCAGAAGGCCGGCATGCAGTTCATGGGCGACTGGGCGAAGGGCGAATTCGCAAGCGCGAACAAGAAACCGGGCACGGACTACATCTGTGCTGCGGTGCCGGGCACCGAGAAGTCCTATACCTTCAACGTCGATTCGTTCGTGTTCTTCAAGCAAAAGGGGCAGGGCGGCGCAACGCCAGGCCAGCTCGCGATGGCCAAGACGATCATGAGCCCGTCGTTTCAGGAGCAGTTCAGTCTCTATAAGGGATCGATCCCGGTGCGGCTTGGCGTGAATATGGCGAAGTACGACGATTGTGCGAAGAAATCGTACGCGGATGAGCAGGTGGCGATCAAGACAGGCGGCTACGTGCCGTCGCTGGCGCACGGCATGGCGCAACCCGATGCAGTAGCCGGCGCGATCACCGATGTTGTCACGAAGTTCATGAACTCCCAGCAATCCACGCAAGAGGCCGTCAAGGCGCTCGCGCAGGCAGCAAAGACGAAGTAAGCGAGGTCCGGGCATGGGAGATGCGCTGCTTGCATCGCCGCCCGCGTCACAGATGCCGCTCGCCAGCAAACGGCTATGCGCCGTGGGCCGAGCGGGCGGCAGCAAGATTTAGGAGTCGTGCAGTGGCTGCCTCTATTAGCGGAAAAGGCAACAGTGTCGCGCCCATACGTCATCGCACGTCCGCGTTCTCGGCGTTAGCGGACCGCTTGATGCCGAAGCTCGTGCTTGCTCCGAGCGTGGCGATCAGTTTGGTGTTCGTCTACGGCTTCATCGCGGTGACCGGCTACCTGTCGCTCTCGAAGTCGCGTTTGATGCCGAACTACACGTTCGTCGGGCTGGACCGTTATGTCGAGCTTTTTCATAACGATGTCTGGTGGACGTCAGCGAAGAATCTCGGCTGGTTCGCAATTCCGTTCATCGGTGTCTGTGTCGCTCTGGGCCTGTTCCTCGCGATCCTGCTCGATCAGAAGATTCGCAACGAAGGCGCGTTGCGCGCTGTCTTCCTTTACCCGATGGCGTTGTCGTTCATCGTTACCGGCACCGTCTGGCAATGGATTCTGAACCCTGGCCTCGGGCTCGAAAAAGTCATTCAGGACTGGGGCTGGACGAGCTTCACGTTCAACTGGCTCGGCGATCCGGACAAGGCAATCTTTTGCGTCGTGATCGCGGCCGTCTGGCAATCGACGGGATTTTGCATGGCACTTTTTTTGGCGGGCCTGCGCGGCGTCGATGCGGAGATCTTCAAGGCGGCTCAGGTCGACGGCGCGACGCTGCCCACCATCTATCGCAAGATCGTGATTCCGAGCATGCGCCCGGTGTTCTTCTCGGTGCTGCTGATCCTCTGTCACATCGCGATCAAGACGTTCGACCTTGTCGTTGCGCTGACAGCCGGCGGCCCCGGCACCTCGTCCTCGCTGCCTGCAATTTTCATGTACACCTTCTCGTTCAACCGTGGCCAACTCGGCGTTGGCGCGGCGTCGTCGATGATGATGCTGGCCACTGTCGTCGCCGTGCTCGTGCCGCTCATGTATATGGAATCGAGGAGCACACGCAATGCAGCCTGAAATGAAACGGCCCGCACGCTCGCTGCTCCCCGGAGGGGCGCCCGGTACCATGAAGGCCGGCGCGGCGCGTACTGGGATGACCATCAACCGTGCCGTCATTTATGCGGCGCTCGTGCTCTTTGCCCTGTACTTCCTGTTCCCGATCTACGTGATGCTCTCGACGTCGTTTAAGGATATTGACGAGCTGCGTACCGGCAATCTGCTCACGCCGCCCGCGCATTGGACTGTGGCGCCGTGGCTCAAGGCGTGGAGCCAGGCATGCACGGGCGTGCGCTGTGACGGCATGAAGCCGTTCTTTTTGAATTCGATCCGCATGGTGATTCCGGCCGTGCTGATTTCGTCGATCATCGGCGCATTTAACGGCTATGTGCTCACGCACTGGCGCTTTCGCGGCGCCGACGCGATCTTCACGATGCTGCTTGTCGGCTGCTTCATTCCGTTTCAGACGATTCTGCTGCCGATGGCACGGCTGTTGGGCTTTGTCGGCATTTCGAACACGATTACGGGGCTCGTGTTCGTGCACGTTGTTTACGGCATCGCCTTTACGACGATGTTCTTCCGCAATTTCTATGTCGGCGTCCCGTCCGAGCTCGTCAAAGCCGCGCGCATCGACGGCGCCGGCTTCTTCACGATTTTCTTGCGCATCCTCTTGCCGGTTTCGCTGCCGATTTTCATGGTCTGCCTGATCTGGCAATTCACGCAGATCTGGAACGACTTCCTGTTCGGTATCGTTTTCTCGGGCGTCGATTCGATGCCTATTACCGTAGCGCTGAACAACCTCGTCAACACCTCGACGGGCGTCAAGGAATACAACGTCGACATGGCCGGCGCGATCATTGCCGCTCTGCCGACGCTGCTCGTCTACGTGATCGCCGGGCGCTACTTCTTGCGCGGGCTGACGGCCGGCGCGGTGAAGGGGTAGGACGCACGCCTCGCTAGCTTAGGCGGGGCACACCGGTCGGTGCACCGGGTACAACGAAGTGCCCGCAAATTCGCAAGCTGCACAGCAGATTAAGGGATCCCAGCATGGCAAGCCTTTCCATTCGCGACGTATACAAGACCTACCCGAACGGTGTGCCCGTCCTCAAGGGTGTCGACATCGAGATCGAGGATGGCCAGTTCCTCATCCTCGTGGGTGGTTCGGGCTGCGGGAAGTCGACATTGCTCAACATGATCGCCGGTCTCGAATCCGTCACGAAGGGTGAGATCCGTATCGACGACCGGGTGGTCAACGACCTTTCGCCGAAGGATCGCGATATAGCGATGGTATTTCAGTCGTACGCGCTCTATCCGTCGATGAGCGTGCGCGAGAACATCTCGTTCGGCTTGAATATTCGCAAGGTGCCGAAGCACGAGCAGGCGCAGATCGTCGAGCGCGTCTCACAGATGCTGCAAATCGACCACCTGCTCGATCGCAAGCCGGGCCAGCTTTCGGGTGGCCAGCGCCAGCGCGTTGCGATGGGCCGCGCGCTCGCGCGCGATCCCGTCATGTTCCTCTTCGATGAGCCGTTGTCGAATCTCGATGCGAAGCTGCGCATCGAGATGCGTTCGGAGATCAAACTGCTCCATCAGCGCCTCGGCACGACAATCGTCTATGTGACGCATGATCAGATCGAGGCGATGACGCTCGGGGATCGCATCGCCGTGATGAAAGACGGCATCGTGCAGCAGTTCGGTGCGCCGCAGGACATCTATGATTCACCTTCGAACCTTTTCGTGGCCGGCTTCATCGGCGCGCCGCCTATGAACTTCATCGAGGGCAAGCTTGTGGAGCAGGGGGCCGGCGTCGGTATCGAAATCGACACCGGTCTGGCGCGCAGCCTGCTTAATTTGCCGTTCGACAGCAATCGACTAAAGGGTACGGTCGGGCGCAATGTCATTCTGGGGCTGCGCCCGGAGCGCATCACCGACGCGCGCGGCGCTCACAACGGGCATAGCGAGGCCTTGCAGCCGATCGAATTGAAGATCGATGTCATTGAGCCGACGGGGCCCGATACGCTAGTCTTCGCGCAGGTGAACGGCAAGCGCGCCGTAAGCCGTGTGCACCCGGCATCGACTCCGCAGCCGGGGCAGAACATGACGCTGCTTTTCGACGTATCGAAGGCGGTAATTTTCGATCCGGCCACCGAGGCGCGCATCGCCTGACGCTCGCCCTGGGAGCTGTTGTTCGGCCGTCATTTGGCGCCCGCAGCAAAGAGGCTGACGTAGATTTGCCGTCAGGCCTGGGGAGCGGCGCGATGGGCACTGCTGCGCGGCTGCAGCAGTACAAGGACCGCGCCCGCGCCGCCGTCGTGCGTACGCGCCTGACAAAACGCGATAACTTCCGTTTTCTGCACGAGCCACGCGCGAACCTTGCCTTTCAGCACCGGCTCTTTGTCGACTGAACCCAAGCCTTTGCCGTGAATCACGCGCACGCAGCGCAGGCCGCGTTTGACCGCTTCTCGAATGAACTCGGCTAACGCCTCGCGCGCTTCATCCCGGCGCATCCCGTGAAGATCCAGCTGCGCTTGCACGATCCAATGGCCCCGCCGCAGTTTGCGCACGACTTCGTGACTGATGCCGGGGCGGCAATAGAAAAGGGTCTCGTCGGTATCAAGCAGCACCTCGGGGTCGAATTCGTCGGAAATCGCCTCGGTCAGAACAGCCTGCTCGTCGCGCCGCGTCTGCACCGGCACGGCAGGGGGGGGCGTGCGTCCATGTACCGCGCGCGGCGCCGTGTTGAGCGGGGCGACGTTGCCGACCTCCCGGCGAAAGACGTCGGCGTCAGCTGCGGCCTCGCGGGCGGCCCTGGTCGCGGCGGCGCGTTGGCGCTCCCGCTCGGCCGCGCTTTCCTTGAGAGCGTCACGCAACGCGGCGAGATCGCCGGAGCCGATGACGCGCGCCCGGCCGCCGGTGCTCGTAGGTTTGGGGCCGCCCGGATGATTTCGGTGTTTCGCCATAAATAACACTCTCTACGGCTGTTTGCGTCGCGAAGCCCGGCATTCGTGGCCGGGGGCGCGACGCCCAACGTGAGACGGGCCGCAAGGCGTAGACGCCGCGGCCCTTCGACGGTACTCGCTTATCCCGGCGGGCCGTCGACGCGGCTTAACCTACCTGGCGCCTACCTGACGCCGACGCGGGCCAACGTGCGCTCGCGAACCGCGCAGTGAACGCGTCAACGATCGGCTTCGTGGCTCATCACGTGGTCCTGGTGAATCTCGTGAATGCTCTCGAGGTACCGCTGGGCGTCGAGCGCGGCCATGCAGCCGGTGCCGGCGCTGGTGATTGCCTGGCGATAAACGTGGTCCTGTACGTCGCCCGCCGCGAAGACTCCGGGCACGCTTGTCGCGGTTGCATTGCCGCTCAGGCCGCCATTCGTCATGATGTAGCCGTTCTTCATCTCGAGCTGGCCGGCGAAGATGTCCGTGTTCGGCTTGTGCCCGATCGCGACGAAGAGGCCTTGCAGGGCCACGTCCGTCGTTGCGTCCGTCTGCGTGTGCTTGATGCGCACGCCGGTCACGCCCGAATCGTCGCCCGTCACCTCTTCGAGCACATGATTCCACTTGATATCCACAACGCCTTCTTTTTCTTTCGCGAGCAGACGATCGATGAGAATCGGCTCTGCGCGGAACTTGTCGCGGCGGTGGATGACGGTGACCTTGCTCGCGATCCCAGCGAGGTAAAGCGCCTCCTCGACGGCCGTATTGCCGCCGCCGACTACGGCGACGTGCTGCTGCTTGTAAAAGAAGCCGTCGCAAGTCGCGCAGGCCGAAACGCCCCGGCCCATGAACGCCTCTTCCGATGCCAGCCCCAAATATTGGGCGGAGGCGCCCGTCGCGATAATGAGCGCATCGCAAGTGTATTCGCCCGAATCGCCGATGAGCCGGATCGGCTTTTCGTTGAGTTTGGCCGTATGGATGTGGTCGAAGACGATTTCGGTCTTGAAGCGCTCGGCGTGCTCAAGAAAGCGCTGCATCAGTTCGGGGCCCTGGACGCCGTTCGGATCGGCCGGCCAGTTCTCGACGTCGGTGGTCGTCATCAGCTGGCCACCCTGCGCGAGCCCGGTGACCAAGAGCGGCGAGAGGTTGGCGCGGGCCGCGTAAACGGCGGCTGTATAGCCGGCGGGGCCGGAACCGAGGATGAGGACTTTGGCGTGTTTGGGGTTGGACATGAGCTTGATCCGTAAGAAGTGCAGTGAGCGGCAACCGACCGGCCGGAGACGGGCAATGGGCGCGCGGCCCGAGCTCGTTCGCAAGGACGCGCTCCAGCGGTAAGTGGGGCATGTCCGTGCATTATAAAGGGGCTCACCGCCCGCTGCGGCTCAGGCTTTTCAATGGCGTCGATAGCGTGGCTGCGGACGGCTGGCTCCACCTGGGACCGGAGTAAGCGCTAAAGCGCTAACTCCGGATCGACAGCTCCACCTGGGACCGGAGTAAGCGCCGTGTTGTTGCAACGCCGCCGTTACCGTCGTTTACAGCCCGGCACGCGTAGCAGCGTTTACAATAGCCCGCATCATACGATTGGCCCGCCGCGTATTCCGGCGGCCCGTCAAGCTCCTACGGATTCATGGCCA
>JAXDQB010000263.1:0-5110 GCA_034668065.1 Paraburkholderia sp. | reverse complement strand
TCGAAGGACCGTTCCTGGCCGACTTCTGCCCCGACGGGTCCGGGGAAAGGACGCCTCCTCTGTTCGGCCAGGGCAAGGGGTTCGTGCTCGCGTTGACCGCAAATGCCTACACAGTGCCTACATGGGAGCCAGAAAGCAAAAAGCCCAGTCACGAGGACTGGGCTAAGTGCTTGATTTCTTTGGTGGGGCGTGAGTGACTCGAACACTCGACCTACGGATTAAGAGTCCGCTGCTCTACCAACTGAGCTAACGCCCCAACAGACTGCGAATTATGACGGACTTTTTGGCGATTGCCTAGTCCGTGGCGGGGCTTACCCGAAAAATTCACCCCCGCTGCGGCGAACGCGCTCCCCAGGCACCCCCGCCCCACCCTCTTCCGATCCACTCATCTGAGCCCTATGATTGCGCCACAACAACCGCGCCGCATTTAACGGCCGGCGCATCGAAGCCAACGAGAGAAAACCCAAAAACATGTTCGACCAGGTCGTATTCGCAGGTGGCGGCAACCGTTGCTGGTGGCAGGCCGGCTTCTGGGATGTCATCCAGCCAGAACTGGCCCTCAAGCCGCGCGTCATCGCCGGCATTTCCGCGGGTGCCGCCACCGCGTGCATGCTCTACACGCGCGATTCGCACTGGGTCATGCGCTACTACGAAGACGCACTGCGCCATAACGCCAAAAACGCCTACTGGGGCAACCTCTGGCGCCGCGACGCAGCGGTGTTCCCGCACTACCGCATCTACCGGCAGGCACTTCTAGACATTTACGGCGAACCCGTTGCAAAACTCTCGGGAGCACCCGAGATCCGAGTCGGCTTTTCCCACGTGCCGCGCTGGCTAGGCGCGCACGCCTCGGTCGCGGCCGGTCTCATCGCGTACAACATCGAAAAACACGTGCGCAAAACATTGCACCCCACGCTAGGCCAAGCGCTCGGCTTCCGCCCCGAATACGTGCGCGCACAGGATTGCGCCCGCGTCGACGATCTCGCCGACCTCATCCTCCAATCCTCGTGCACCCCGCCTTTCACGCCGGTTTTGCGCCGCGGCGGAAAACCAGTGCTCGACGGCGGCATGGTCGACAACGTGCCCGTCGGTGCCCTCGACGCAACGCCTGGCCGCGTGCTCGTCATGGTGACGCGCCGCTATCCGCGCCCGCAAACGTTCGTGCTGGCGCATGGCGAGCAGCAGCGCTTTTACGTGCAGCCGTCGCGCAAAGTGCCGATCTCAAGCTGGGACTACACGCAGCCCGCACTGATGCGGCCCGCGTACGAACTCGGCCGCGTCGACGGTGAAGCGTTTCTGCGTCGTCTGCCCGAACTCGTCGAACCGGCCCGGCACGCGTGAACCGGCGGGCGGACGACAGCCCACACTCGCCTGCTCCTTTCCTGGCCGCCCCGCGTGTCAGCGTCGCCGGACGGCGGTCAATGCCTCGGGGTTGACGACGCTCGACTTGTCGCCTTCGTTGAACGCAAGGATGTTCCTGAACGCCGCGTCGAAGTAGTGCTCATAGCTCTCGCGCTCGACGTAGCCGATATGCGGCGTGCAGATCACGTTCTCCATGCGCAGCAGACCGTAGCCTTGCAGAATCGGCTCGCTTTCGTAGACGTCGATGGCCACCATCCCGGGCCGATTGTGCGAAAGCGCATTGACGAGCGCGTTCTCCTCCAGCAGTTCGGCACGGCTCGTATTGACGAAAAGGGCAGTCGGCTTCATGCGCATCAGATCTGCCAGCGAGACGATGCCGCGCGTGTTGTCGTTCAGGCGCAAATGCAGCGACAGCACATCGCTTTCCTCGAAGAGCGCCTCGCGGCTGGCGGCGGTCTCGTAGCCGTCCGCTTGCGCGGCTTCGAGCGAATGCTCCCTGCCCCAGACCAGCACGCGCATGCCGAACGCCTTGCCATAGCCGGCAACGATCCGGCCGATCTTGCCGTAGCCCCATACGCCGAGCGTATGTCCACGCAGCACTTGCCCAAGGCCGAAGTTCGGCGGCAGCGCGGACGTCTTCAACCCCGACTGCTGCCAAGCACCCTGCTTCAGGTTCGCGACGTACTGCGGAATCCGACGTTGCGCGGCCATGATCAGCGCCCAGGTGAGCTCGGCGGGCGCAATCGGCGAGCCAACTCCTTCAAGCACGGCGATGCCCCGTTCGGTGCAGGCGGAGAGATCGATGTGATTGGAGATCTTGCCGGTCTGGCTGATCATCCGCAGGTGCGGGCATTTGTCGAGCAATTGTGACGTCACGCGGGTGCGCTCGCGGATAAGGACGAGCGCATCGACCTCCGCCAGACGGCTTGCCAACTGCCCCAGGCCGCGCACGGTGTTGTTGAACACTTTGACGTCGTGGCCCGCGAGCATCTGAAAACACTCAAGTTTGCGCACGGCGTCCTGGTAGTCGTCGAGTATGGCAATTTTCATAGCGAAAGGTTCTGCAGTGCACGTTGAACGCGATAAACGCGATGTAAGCTTCTCAGTTCCTACCTGTCGGAAAGTTAGGACCTGGCATGAACGTTGCGGCAACTGTCGTTACGATGCTCGAAGCTGCTTTCAGTGCCGCCTCCGTCAGGCAGGACCGTATTTTTATCAGCTTGTCGCAACACTGCGCAAGCGATATGGCGCGTGACGCCCTCTCCATGCGCAACGACGCCGCGTGCGCATGCGTCCTTCGCCCGCGTCAGCGAGCGTCCACTGTTTCCCCTTGAACGAACATAAAACGGAGACTGCTCAATGAACCAGATTGCCTTTGGAGGTGCGACTGTCTGTGATGCCCCCGCTTACGTCAGACACGACTCGCTGCGCGAGTGGGTGCAGGGTGTGGCCGCCATGACCAAACCCGAGCGCGTCGTCTGGTGCGACGGGTCGCAGGAGGAATACGACCGGCTCTGCGCGCAGATGGTTAAGGCGGGCACTTTCAAGCGCCTCGACCCAGTGAAACGGCCCAACTCGTATCTGGCGTGGTCCGATCCCTCGGACGTGGCACGCGTCGAGGACCGAACGTTCATCTGCTCCAGGCGGCGCGAGGACGCGGGGCCGACCAATAATTGGCTGGATCCCGTCGAGATGCGCGCGAAGCTCGATGGCCTCTTCGACGGCGCCATGCGTGGACGCACGATGTACGTCGTGCCGTTCTCGATGGGCCCGCTCGGTTCGCCCTTCGCTCATATCGGCATCGAGCTGACGGATAGCCCCTACGTAGTGGTCAACATGCGGATCATGACCCGCATGGGGCGCGAGGTGTACGACGTGCTCGGCACCCGCGGCGAGTTCGTCCCCTGTGTTCACTCGGTCGGCGCGCCCCTTCTGCGGGGCGCCCGCGACGTGGCCTGGCCCTGCAATGACACAAAGTACATCGTCCATTTTCCCGAATCGCGCGAAATCTGGAGCTTCGGCTCGGGGTACGGCGGCAACGCGCTGCTCGGCAAGAAGTGCTTCGCGCTACGCATCGCATCGGCCATGGGCCGTGCCGAAGGCTGGCTTGCCGAGCACATGCTGATCCTCACCGTGACTTCGGACGAGGGTCGCAAGTATCGCGTCGCGGCGGCTTTCCCGTCCGCGTGCGGCAAGACCAACTTCGCGAAGATGATTCCACCGCCGAGCATGAAGGACTGGTCGATCTCGACGATCGGCGACGACATCGCGTGGATCAAGCCCGGCAAGGACGGGCGTCTTTACGCGATCAATCCCGAAGCGGGCTACTTCGGCGTGGCGCCGGGCACGAGCGAGAAAACGAACTACAACGCTATGGCGACGCTCAAGGCCAATGTCATTTTCACGAACGTGGCGCTCACCGATGATGGCGACGTGTGGTGGGAGGGCATGACCGACGAACCGCCCGCCCATCTGATCGACTGGCAAGGCCGCGACTGGACTCCGGAACTCGCCAGGAAATCAGGCCGCAAGGCGGCGCATCCGAACGCACGTTTTACGGCGCCCGCCAGCCAGTGTCCGTCAATCGATCCGGACTGGGAAAACCCGGCTGGTGTGCCCATCGATGCCTTTATCTTTGGCGGACGGCGCTCCACCACCATCCCACTCGTAACCGAAGCGCGCAACTGGGTGGAAGGCGTCTATATGGCCGCAACAATGGGGTCCGAAACCACGGCGGCCGCGGCGGGCGAGCAAGGAGTAGTCCGTCGCGATCCATTTGCGATGCTGCCATTTTGCGGCTACGACATGGCCGATTACTTCGATCATTGGCTTACGATCGGCCAAAGCCTCGGTGCGTCGGGCGGCAGCGAACCCAAATTTTTCTGCGTGAACTGGTTCCGCAAGGACGGTGACGACAAATTCGCCTGGCCCGGCTTCGGCGAGAACATGCGCGTCTTGCGCTGGATCGTCGGACGAATCGAAGGGCGCGCTCAGGGTATCGGTCACGCATTCGGTATTTCGCCGCGTTACGAAGACATCGACTGGAACGGGCTGAACTTCACGCGCGAGCAGTTCGAGCAGGTTATTTCACTCGATACCGCGGCCTGGCGGCGGGAACTCGTGCTCCACAACGAACTCTTCGACAAGCTGCGGCATCGCCTGCCGGCCGCCCTTACGCACGCCAAGGCCGGCATCGAGATGCGGCTCGCTGCCGGTCGATGACGTTGGCCTGTCCCTTCTCTCCATGTTCTGTCCCCCTCTCGGCCGGTGATGCGAAGAATGCCTCCGGCCGTTTCAACCTCGCGCGCCGGGCGTCCGCCGGGCGTCTAGTGCGAGCGTGACCGGGTGCGGCCGAAAGATTCGGTGACAGTAGCTGTCGCTGTTTTCAAACACCCCGAAGGCAATTTCTGCAGCGATTCCAGAGACGTAGGACAATTGCGCATTGGCTCGGCTAATTTTTTCTGGGCGATAACAAGCGGCAGGAGTCGTAAATGGATCATTTGCAGTCGATGCGCGTGTTCGTGAAGGTCGCGGATCTGGGCAGTTTTGCGCGCGCGGCGGGCGCAATGGATATCTCCAATGCGGTCGTCACCCGCCACGTTGCGGATTTGGAATCCCGGCTCGGTACGCGTCTCCTGAACCGCACCACACGCAGCTTGTCGCTCACCGAATCAGGGCAAGTGTATTTGGAGCGGGCCCGCCAGATCCTGGACGAACTCGAAGACGTCGAGCAGATGGTCGTCGCGCG
>JAXDQB010000262.1:0-3676 GCA_034668065.1 Paraburkholderia sp. | reverse complement strand
TCAGAGTTGAAGTGGCCGATACTGGCAAGGGACTCGACCCATCGACAGCCGGCCGCATCTTCGAGCCATTCGTGACCACCAAGAGCAGCGGCATGGGCCTCGGGTTGTCGATCTGCCGCACGATCATCGTAGAGGCGCATGGCGGCGAGCTGAGCACCTCCCCGCGTTCGCCCTATGGCACGGCCTTTCAGTTCACCGTTTCGTCAGCGGCGCGAACGGACGAATCGTGCGGGCCGTAACCCGCTTTGCAACGGCTTTGCGAGCCATCCAGCCGGGGTTATACACACGTATAAAAAATGTAACGCTATTCGCGAATGCGACACCCGTTTGGAGAATGTCGCTTTGTGTCGCCCCGGCGTAATGTTCTCATTCAGAAGGAATGCAGGCTCTCCGTTCTAGCTATCGCTCCCCGGAATAGCTAGGACCTTTGGCGTCGTCCCTCGACGACGTCCTTTTTACACTGTGCTGATCGGCATCCTCGATAAGGGTGCGCAGGGGTGTCTGGTGGAGCGAACAGCGAGGAAATCGCTCGCCACGCTTGCGAGACTCAACGCAACGCAACTTTAAAAACCAACCACGCTCAGATTTCGCAGGACTCGGACACTTACCCCGTGCATAAAATGCGACCAAACGCCTTTGGCCAGCACTTTGCCCAAGGCGTACGCACTTCGCAAATGCAGCCCCTGGGGCGACCTTGATGCGGTAACTTGGTAGACTGCCCGCTTCCATCATCACGCCAGGCGGCCAGCAGCCGGGCGGAAGCAATCTCTACCGGGTCATTCATGTTGGAATTCAAATTGCTTTTGGCAACCGTCATCATCGGAGGGCCGGCCTTGGGCATCAAGAAGTTCGATCGGCACTGCGCAGCGAGGTTCGGCCACGCCTTTTTTACCAAGAAGACTTTCTTCATCACCGTGGCTACACTCCTTCTTTTCTGCGGCGGCAATTTGTGGAGGGATGCGGCGGTGGAAAGTCATGGCGATGCAGTCAACGGAACGCTATTGATGATGCTCGGCGCCCTTCTCGCCTGCGGGCTCCTTTACGTGAACATCAAGCGCACAGACGTGGCCTGTGGAATGGGGGGCACCGTTGTGCAGCTTGCGATTTTCGGCGCGTTGGCCTGGTTCTGGTTGCCACTGATGCTATTGGGCCTCGGGTGGCAATTCTTGTTGTTGAAAGACCGCTCAACCACTCGTTAAAACGTCACAACGGTTTGCAGCCCGACGACCGCCTCATTGCTTAACGGTTTGCCGTTGATCGGACTTGAAATTCCGCCAGTTGGATGGAAGAAGTATTGAAAGTCCGCCTGCACCTGCCACCAGGGGGTGACTTGGCACAGGTAGGTCGCCTCAATGACGGTTTCACCCGTCGGCACTGAGGAGCCCGGTACCGTGAAGCCGGCGCTGTTGGCGAATACCACACCGGGGCTGATGTTCACATAGCCGACAGAGACGCCCGCCGTGTCGTTGTTGCGCCCCTTGAATGGCGCGTTCAGCACAAGCCCAGCGTTGGCCTCGAAATCGATCAAGTTGCGGTTGCTTGGGGCACCCATCGCCATGGCGTACACGCCAAGCGATTGCGAGGTGTTCGCGCTCGAGCGCCAGATCATCTGATCGGCGGTGGCGTAAATGCTGAAATCGCCGGAGTGCGTGGCCGGGCTCGCAAACGATAAGCCCGTGGCGTATTGCGGCGCCGGAAAGCGTTCGTTGTCGTACCAGAAACCGAGCTTGTAGGTACCCGGTAGCCCGCTCGGCTGAGCCGACGAGGAGTCCGCCGCCGGCGCAGGATTGATCGAGTACTGCAGTTCCCCGATCATCATCGCGCCGTTGTGCAGTTGGAAGTTGGTGCCGCTGGGATTGACCTGGTAAGGATCCCCGACGCCCGGCGCCGGATTGCCGTCGTAGATGCCGCCGAGCATCGTCAGCGACTGAGTCGGCTTATAGCGAAGCCGCACGCCAAGCGACGACAGTGGATACACCGGGCCGCCCCCCGGCATGTCATAGGACGGCAGCGCAGGCCAGCTGAACATCGCGTTTGCGAATAGCGAGCCGTATTGGCTGATCATGAACTCGCTGTCGAGACTTTGCTGCCCGATCTTTACATCGAACTTATCGCCGAAACTCTGTTGATACCAAATCTCCCACAAACGCGTGCCCGGATCGGCTTCGAAGCCGTTTGCGGTCTGCAAAACGTAGAGATTTTCCCCAGATATGCCGTAACCCTGAATCTGCAGCGCATCGACAAAAAACTGGCCGCCACTCAAACCAAACGCCTTATTCGTATTGACGCTCAAGCCCAATTGCGCGACGCCATTGTAGACAGCGCCGCGCTTCGCACCGCCCGTAAAGTTACCGAAGAGGTCGCTCGTTTCCTGAATGCTCAACGTGACACCATAGTTGCCGAGCCAAGGGCGTAGCCCATCCATGTCGCCGAACAGGTTCGAGCGGTCCCAGAATCCCGTCGGTGCCAACTGCGCCGGGTCTGATTTCGCTACGGTATTTTCCGTCCCGGCCGACGGCTGGGACGGTGCTTCAGTTTGCGGCGAAGTTTGTGCCGGTGTCGTCTGGCTGCTCACTTGTGCGAAAGCCGGAGCCGCGACACTCAGGGACAACGCCGCCCAAAGGCAGCCTCTTGGAATCAAAGGGGATCCGGCACGTGCGACCGCGCCCCCGAAATACGACACGAATGATTCGACGAACATTGGTACACCCTTCCCCACCGAAAAAAGAATGGGACGTGGCGCAGCCGCGCCGCGGGCGGGCGCCAAGTGCTGCGCTATTTTGACGAGTCGACGCCGGCGGCGCGAGACCGTCCGGACACGCGTAATCACGGCGTCCATACGGCGCTATAAGGGTGCACGGGAAATTTGCTACGGCGCGCACCGTCTGCCTGCTGGCAAGACGGCGGCAAAAAGAAGAGAGCGCGGACGTCCTGCCGGTCAGGCAGCGAAACTGATCGAAGATCGACAACTACAGGTGTCCAAGGCAACAGCCCCCTTTCGTGAAGACCGCGAATTCTAGACAGTTTCCGGGGCGAAAGTCAACGGAGTTCGTTTAGCATAGCTAACATAATTTGCAATTGTTTCAATGATGTCGAGGACGCCGGCGATCGTTGACTGAAAGCGTCAGCCTTTTGCCGACAAGGCCGCGGGTTGAGTTCAACGTGGACGAGTCCTATCTGGTATTCCGGCGTACGGCTCACGCAACCGTATCAGCGCAGAACACCAACTCGTCGAGCAACGCGTCATAAGCATCGACCAGGGTGCGATTGGCCGGCGTGAAGCGCGATATCAGCTTCCTTTGCCGGCTCATGTACTCATTGAAGTGGGCGCTGCGGCGATGACTCCGTCTACACAGGTTGGCGACGCGAATATTCGGGGCAGTCGAAAACGCCGCCCGATGCGCCGCAGGCAGTAGGGAATAAAACGGAACGCCCTCGATGTCATTTCGAGGCGAGTGTCCAATCTGGCATTGCCCGCTCCCTGAGGACTCCTTAATGATTGATTCGAGATTTGGCTTTTGATCCACCATTTCTTCGACCCCATGCGCTGAGGGGGAGCTCGTTCGGAACAGGCGCACGAAAGGGGGGCGGCGCCCCCCGTAACTCAACAATAGGTATGCATGCGGCAACAGCGCGGCAGCACCGGCTGGAATGCCCGCCCCGATGAGCTCCCGCG
>JAXDQB010000261.1:0-3771 GCA_034668065.1 Paraburkholderia sp. | reverse complement strand
ACGGCGATGGCCTTCAGCGTCTCGAACGCATGACCGAGCAGTAGCAACTTCGCTTCGGTATTGAGCGCTGTGCGCTGCACGCGCTTGGCGTACCACGTGTGGCCGATCTCCAGGCGCCGATGCGCCGCCTCGACATTGAAAAAACGCGTCGAGCCGATGATTTCGCCGCTGGCCGCCTCGCGCACCGCGAATGGCATGGCGCCGTTGTTTTCCCGCATCGCGAGCGCCGTTTCGATATAGGCCCGCGTCTTGCCGGGCTCGGGCACCGACGTGTACCAAAGGTTCCACAGCTCACCGTCCGCGGCGGCGCGCGCAAGCGCCGCTTCGTGTTCGCGCGCGAGCGGCTCCAATACGACGTGCTCGCCGGTCAGCGTAATCGGCTCGATCCATCGGGTCATGCTGGCGGTCTCCTTTTTTTATGCGAGCAACGATCGGACGTTCGAGTGAGCGCGGCTCAGCGGTTGTAACGATTCATGTGGACCGGACGCTCGAAGAGGCTCAAATCCTGCCCGCCTTGTCGATTTCCTCTATGAAAAAACCAGTATAAGTCAGAAGGCATTCCATGCTGCGTCGTCATGTCGCGCACCGCTCGAGAGACCGGCTTGTGGCGGGCCGCTCCAAGTTTAGGAGGGCACTCGGCGTCACCCGGATGGCCATGTGGACGCGCGACATAACGTCGCGGTACAATTGCCGCGTTTTTTTGCCTCTTTCACGGGGTCATTCCGACAATGAAAACGGGCGTGGCGAAGGTCCGCGCCGTGGCTCGCGGCTGTCCGGCGAGCGCTCGTTTCCCTCAGCCAGGGTAAAAGATATGAATTCTTTCGTCGGCAAACATGTCGTGTCCGCAGTGGTTGCAGTGGTTGCAGTGCTTGCGGGGTTTGCACTGAGCGACGCTCAGGCGGCCGATGTGGTCGGCAACGCGAAGGCGGGACAGGCGAAGGTCGCGATGTGCATTGGCTGTCACGGCATTGCCGACTATCGCACCGCTTATCCCGAGGTGTACCAGGTGCCGAAGCTTGGTGGGCAGAACGAGAAGTATCTCGAGAATGCATTGCGGGGCTACCGACTGGGCGACGCTCGCCGCTTCCAGACGATGCATGCGATTGCGTCGTCGCTGACGGATCAGGACATCGCCGACATCGCGACCTATTACGCGGGGCAGACGTCCTCGTCGCCAGACAATCCCGAAAAGTGACCGCAAGCGGGTGTCGCCTTCAGCTCTCTAATTTTTGCGGGACGGGAGAATTCATGAACAAGCCTGACCAGGCATTTCGGACGGTTGTCAAAGCTGCGGGGGCAGCCATCGCCATCGGCGCTTTTTGGGCGTCGAATCCGGCCGCGGCGGCCGACGCCGAGCACGGCAAGGCGCTCGCCGAAAGCCACAACTGCGCGGCATGCCACGGCGTGGGCATGAACAAGCCGGTGAGCCCCGAATATCCGAAACTCGCCGGACAATACGCCTCCTACATCTATTGGGCGCTGCGCCAGTATCAGATGGGCAACGGCAACTCGATTTTCGGCCGCAACAACCCGATCATGCAAGCGCAGGTGCAGTCACTGTCATCCAGCGATATGAAAGACATCGCGGCGTACGTCGAATCGTTAAAGGGCGATCTGGTTGATAAGAAGTAAAAGGGTGTTTTTGTGGCGCTGCGCTATGGCAAATACCCCGCTGGTGGGGTATTTGCGGTTAGAAATTTAATTTATTTGGCTTGAATCGAGCCGACGCGGCGGCCCAGTACGGCTCAGAACTGCGAGAACAGCTGATGAGCGGAAAGCGTCGCAACCTATCGCAATGGTCGTTGCGCCACTCCTTATAAACAGGTGAGTATCGCAACGGGCTTATGCCACAACGCTTGACGCTATTCCTCAATTGTTGGCGCCGTTTCCGGTACCCGGCTGATAGCTGCTATTGATTTGGCTGCGGTCAGTCAGATCGGTAGCGGGATTAAAGCCGAGGACGGAAGCCACCGAGCCGCTCGACGTATTGCCGGAAATTGTCATGCCAGCCCCGCTTTGGCTGAGTGTGCCGCCAGGACCCATGACGTCCACTGCATCGCCGTTAGGATTGAGGATTAGATTATCTTCGATCGTGTCGTTCGAACCGTTCATGGTTTGGCTGTTGGAATCGGTTCCGGCGACAATCCCCATCCATTGGGAGCCTTCGGATACTGAATTCTTGACCGTGTCGTTGGTCGCGCCCATCAGCGCGAAACTGCGT
Organism: Paraburkholderia sp.; assembly: GCA_034668065.1. Lineage (GTDB taxonomy): Bacteria > Pseudomonadota > Gammaproteobacteria > Burkholderiales > Burkholderiaceae > Trinickia. The sequence continues at coordinate 1,550 of JAXDQB010000261.1, read as the reverse complement.
CCGTAGGCGTTCTCGTTTGCAAAATCGTTTTGGAACACGTTGTTTGAATCTTGCTTGGCGTCGAATGTATAGGAGTCATCCGAGAAGGAATCATCCCCCGCTTGGTAGACTTCATCGTTGCTGACAAGGTTGTTTGACGATCCGTTCATCAGCGCAATACCGTCCGCGTTCGATCCTTCGACCAGATCGTTGCTGATCTTTGCACCGGTGGCTCCGTCCAGGCGAATGCCATTGGATTCAGCACCGAGCGTGGTGACGTTGCTAACGGTGTCGTTCGACCCCGTCACATCGACCGCCGCTTCATCGGGCTGCGAATCGCGAGTACTGGCCGACGTGGAAGTTTCGACATTGGAAAGCGACGAATTGCTTCCCAGCTTAATAGCTTCTTCGCTCGGATTCGTTGCGACCAATACAGTTTGGCTGCCGGAGCCGGTCACGTTCACGCCGTTGACCGACAATGTGCCGCTGTGATTGTAGGTGCCCGGCGGAATATAGACCGACTTGCCTTGCGCCGCCGCCGCATTGAACGCGTTCTGAAGCGCTTGCGTATCGTCGGTCGTGCCATTACCTACCGCACCGTAATCCGCCACGTTAATTGAGTTCGGAGGCTGCGGCAGAACGGTGCCTGCGGCGCCTGGCGAGCCGCTGGAACCGGCAGCGGACGGCGCGCCGCTCGCCGGAGTGGAAAATCCGGGCGCGCCGGCCGGCGGGACGGCCGGTGCGGTGGTGCCCGTGGGCGGGACGGCCGGCGCGGTGGTGCCCGTGGGCGGTGCGGCCGGTGCGGGAGCGCCCGTTGCCGAGGGCCCGCTGCAGGAGGGCCCCGTGGCCGATGGCGTTGGGGGGGCGCTTTCCGTCGGCGGGGTGAAAGGAAATTGCGGCATCGGACTGCTGCCAGGAGAATTTTGCCCGCCGCCGCCTCCCATATCGCCCGGGGACGACGAAGACGAGTCTGAAGACAGCAGCTGCATCAGCATCTGCTCGACGAAATCAATGAGTTCTTCGAGGAATTGAGTGTCTCCGCCCCCGCTTGCGCCTGCGCTCATCGGTGACGGGCCATTCAGGTAGTTGGACGCAGTGGTGCCGTAGGCATCGAGGGTGACGGACATGATGGTTCGTTGCGATCAGGAAGTGTCTGCTGGTTCTTATGAAAGAGTGAAGCCAGTCTAACGGCGCAGATGTCGTGCATCGCGGCAGCGGACGAACTTTCCTGTACAGATGCGAATGAACCGTTGAACAGCGATGGGGCAACGTTGGACGCGGACCGAGCGCCAAGAGCCCGGAGAGTCCCTCTAGCGTTTTCGCTTAATCGCGCGAGGCCCGCCGTTCGATGCGGGCCAGATAGGCGTCAGTATCGGGGGGCGTGTTGTTGCGCTGCGCTTCCCAAATCGTTTCGCCGAGGCATTCCATGATTGCGTGCTGGGGTTCATGTGTGGACCCTAGGCGCGCGGCGAGACGCTCGTGTGCGGCACGGATGCCGGGAGGCTGATCGATCGACAGTTGCTCGCTGATCGCGAGGTGCATCGACAAATGCAGGAACGGGTTCGTTCGTC
>JAXDQB010000260.1:0-9476 GCA_034668065.1 Paraburkholderia sp. | reverse complement strand
CTGCATGATCATCGCCAACGACGCGACCGTGAAGGGCGGATCCTATTTCCCGATGACGGTGAAAAAGCATCTACGGGCGCAGGAGATCGCCTGGCAGAACCGCCTGCCCTGCCTCTATCTGGTGGATTCCGGCGGCGCCAACCTGCCGAACCAGGACGAGGTGTTTCCCGATCGCGACCATTTCGGCCGCATCTTTTACAACCAAGCCAACCTGTCGGCGGCCGGCATCGCGCAAATCGCAGTCGTGATGGGCTCATGCACAGCGGGCGGCGCCTATGTGCCAGCGATGAGCGACGAATCGATCATCGTCCAGAATCAGGGCACGATTTTTCTGGGTGGGCCGCCGCTCGTGAAGGCGGCCACGGGAGAAGAGGTGAGCGCTGAGGATCTCGGCGGGGGCGACGTGCACACGCGGCTTTCGGGCGTAGTCGACCATCTTGCGCAAAATGACGCGCACGCGCTTGCCATCGCGCGCAGCATCGTTGCAAAACTCAACCGTGTGAAGCAGGTGCCGGTGGCCGTGCGCGAGCCAAGGCCGCCGCGCTATGACGCGCACAGCCTTTACGGCGTAATTCCCGTCGATACGCGCAAGCCGTTCGATGTCCGTGAGGTAATCGGCCGTCTCGTCGACGCTTCCGAGTTCGACGAATTCAAGGCGCGCTACGGCACCACGCTCGTCACGGGCTTTGCGCATATCTGGGGCTATCCAGTCGGTATCGTGGCGAACAACGGCATTCTTTTTTCCGAATCCGCGCTCAAGGGTACGCACTTCATCGAGCTCTGCTGCCAGCGCCGCATTCCGCTCGTGTTTTTGCAAAACATCACCGGCTTCATGGTGGGGCGCAAGTACGAGAATGAGGGAATTGCGCGCAACGGAGCGAAAATGGTTACCGCCGTCGCCACGGCCAAGGTGCCAAAGTTCACCGTGATCATCGGCGGATCGTTCGGTGCCGGAAATTATGGCATGTGCGGCCGAGCCTATTCGCCGCGCTTTCTCTGGATGTGGCCGAATGCCCGTATTTCGGTGATGGGTGGCGAGCAGGCTGCCTCGGTGCTTGCCACCGTCAAGCGCGATGGCATCGAAGCGAAGGGCGGTGCGTGGAGCGCGGAGGAAGAAGAATCATTCAAAAAGCCCATCCGCGATCAATACGAACACCAGGGGCATCCCTATTACGCGAGTGCTCGCCTGTGGGACGACGGTGTCATCGATCCGGCGCAAACGCGCGACGTGCTTGGTCTGGGCCTGTCGGCGGCGATGAACGCGCCGATCGAGGAGACGCGGTTCGGCGTGTTCAGGATGTGACGGCGCGAAGCGACGCTGCAACGAGATCGACGACACCGCATTGACGCCGCCTTACGTGGATGGATGCCCGAACGATCGGGCAGATAAGTTAGGCAGGAGACGACTGATGCAATACGCCATGTTGAAGGTGGAGTATTCACAACGCATTGCGACGGTGACGCTCAATCGCCCGGATGTGCGCAATGCGTTCAACGAGACGATGATTGCGGAGCTGACCGACGCGTTCGATCAACTCGAGATGCGCGACGACGTGCTCGCCGTTGTCCTCGCGGCGAATGGCGCGGCCTTCTGCGCGGGTGCCGACTTGAACTGGATGAAGAAGATGGCTTCGTTCTCCGATGAAGAGAATCGAGCTGATGCGCGACGGCTTGCCAATATGCTCGCAGTCATTTATCGATCGTCGAAGCCGGTTATCTCGTGCGTGTCGGGGGACGCGTACGCGGGCGGGGTGGGCTTGATTGCAGCGAGCGATGTCGTCGTCGCCGTGCAGAGTGCGAGATTCTGCCTTTCCGAGGCACGGCTCGGACTGATCGCGGCGACGATTGCGCCTTACGTCGTGCGCGCGATTGGCGAACGTGCGTCGGGTCGCTACTTCCTGACGGCGGAGCAGTTCGATTGCGAGACTGCCGCGCGCCTGGGCCTCGTTCATGAAGTTGTTGCTGCCGATGCACTTGAGGCGACTGTGCAAAGAATCGCCGCGGCGCTATGCGCGAATGGCCCACAAGCCGTGCGCGAGTCGAAGCGGCTCGTGCAGGACGTCGCTGGCTGCCAGATCGACGAAGCGCTGATCGACGATACGGCCGCACGCATTGCGCGGATTCGCGCGGGCGCAGAGGCGCGCGAGGGCGTGGCCGCGTTTCTGGAAAAGCGTGCGCCTTCGTGGCGCGATTGATCTACCGACAGCCCCTCACCTGAGGCCGCTCAATTGCGAGACATTTCATGTTCAAGAAGATTCTGATCGCGAACCGCGGCGAAATCGCGTGCCGCGTCGCCGCTACCTGCAAGCGGCTCGGCGTGGGGAGCGTGGCCGTCTATTCCGATGCCGATGCGAGCGCCAAGCATGTCGGTGCCTGCGACGAAGCGGTCCATATCGGCGGGCAGGCAGCAGCGGACAGCTATCTGCGCATCGATCGCATCATCGACGCCGCGCGGCGAACCGGCGCGCAGGCCATTCATCCCGGCTACGGATTTCTTTCGGAAAACGAAGATTTCGCGCACGCGTGCGAAGCGGCAGGCCTTGTCTTCATTGGGCCGCCCGTCGAGGCGATTGCCGCGATGGGATCGAAAGCCGCGGCCAAGGCGCTGATGCACGCGGCCGCGGTGCCGCTCGTGCCTGGCTACCACGGCGACAATCAGGATCCCGAATTCTTGCGGCGCGAGGCCGACGAGATCGGTTATCCGGTGCTGCTCAAGGCGAGTGCGGGCGGCGGCGGAAAGGGGATGCGCATCGTGGAGCGGCGTGAGGACTTTGCGGCGGCGTTGGCGTCCTGCAAGCGTGAAGCCGCGAGCAGCTTCGGCAATGACCGTGTGCTGATCGAGAGATATTTGACGCGTCCGCGGCACGTTGAAGTGCAGGTATTTGCTGATATGCATGGCACAGCCGTGTACCTGTTCGACCGCGACTGTTCGGTGCAGCGTCGTCACCAGAAGGTCTTAGAAGAAGCCCCTGCGCCCGGGCTTGCCGACGAAGTACGGCAGGCGATGGGCGAAGCCGCTGTTGCTGCGGCACGCGCCGTTTCCTACGTGGGGGCGGGCACGGTCGAGTTCATCATGACGGAGAATGCCTTCTACTTCATGGAGATGAACACGCGGCTACAAGTCGAGCATCCGGTCACCGAGATGGTGACTGGCCAGGATCTCGTCGAATGGCAGTTGCGCGTGGCGGCGGGCGAGCCTCTGCCATTGCGGCAGGGCCAGCTGAAACTCGACGGCCATGCAATCGAGGCGCGGATCTATGCGGAGAATCCCGCGCGTGAATTTTTGCCGTCCACGGGGGCGCTCAAATATCTGCGCATGCCTGAAGGTGTCGAATTCACGATAGGCGATTCGACTCGCGCGGCTGTGCGCATCGACAGCGGTGTGCGCGAGGGTGACACCATCACGCCGTTCTATGATCCGATGCTCGCCAAGCTCATCGTGCACGGTGCGAACCGCGGTGAAGCCCTTGCCCGATTGACGCGGGCGCTGCAGGCTTGCGAGGCGGTCGGTCCGCAGACGAACCTTGAATTTTTGCAACGCGTTGTGACGAGTGCACCTTTTGCCTCGGCGCAATTGGATACGGGCCTGATTGAACGCAATCACGATGCACTCTTCGCGCCTGCCTCGAAGCCGTTCAAGGAGGCACTCGCCCTCGCTTGCGCCGCGTTGCTCAGGCGCGAAGGGGGCACGGTTCATGGCGCCTCGCCTTGGGATGCCTTGTCGCACTGGCGTTTGAACAGCGGATATCGGCAAACGATCGAGTGGCGCGACGTGCAACGCGAGGCGCTCTGCAAGGTCGTGTATGCGCGCGATGGGAATGCCCGCACCCTTGAACACGCACAACGGACGGAGCCGTTTGATTGGTGGTGCGGCAAGGAGCAACATGCGTTCGGCGCGCGTCTAGGCGACGCGCATGTGACAGGGCGCGTTTTTGTCGATGGGGACGTGTTTCACGTATTCTGCCGAGGCACCGAGCAGGCGTTTGAATGGGTAAATCTGCTCGCCCATGCGGCTCACACCGAGCATGGTGAAGGTCGCTTGACGGCACCGATGCCGGGTAAGGTGATTGCGGTGCTCGTCGAGGCCGGTAGCGTAGTCGAGAAGGGCGCACCGCTCATCGTCATGGAAGCGATGAAGATGGAACATACGATCGGCGCGCCGGCAGCTGGAAAAATTGCGGAAGTGCTCTATGGCGTTGGCGATCAGGTCGCAGACGGAGCGCAATTGCTCGTTATGAAAACGGCCGACTGACGGCATTCCATTGATTTCGCAGAGTTTCGATGCCCTGGCAGGCCCAGCGGCGTGGGCAGGCAACCCGCTTCGTCTTTCAAGCAGCGCCGACCGGTATATAGATTTCTTGCGCCTTGCAAGCATCGGCGATGCTGTTCGCGGTATCTGCCGTGTAGGCGCACGCATAGCTGAAACGTAGTTTCGTCCGAAAATTTCCGAGCCGATAGGGCAGAAGCCGCTTGGCGAAATAGCCTCGCTGGTCCTATCGAGCATTCCTGCCGCGCTCTGCGCTCGATAGATCCCCTTGCGGCGCGGCTTGAATCTTTTCGGATCTCATCATGCGTCCTACTCCATGGATACGAAGTACTTTTATCGTCTGCCTGGCATCGTTTTCGCTTGGTCTGGCGCTACCTGCAAGCGGCCAACGCCACGAATTCCGCGCGAGTTCGGGAACACTCGAGAACGGCCTTGAAATCACCCAGCACGTCAACTCAACGAGCTTTCCTGCGTTTAAGGGGTCGCCCCTTGAGCGGACGGAGAACGAATTGCCTGGCGTCAGTGCGCCCAATGCGCTGAGATCCGTTCGGATATTGATGCCTATCGACGATAGGCGTCGAGCAAATTTTGTGATGACGGCGCCCAATTCAGGCGTGTTGGCCGGCGATATCAACGGTGCCACGTTGACAATGCAGTACACAGGGCCCTTACTTTCGGACAACCCGAATCCGTTCCTCGTCATTGATACCCGTGTGCAGGTGTCCTCGAATGCGAGTCGGTCGGTGTGGACAGAGCGCGTTCTTCTGAGTCGTCCGATATCGGCCAACGCAACACATGTCCTTGTCACGGCGTTTGTATTACCGAAACTCAATGACGAACCGAGCATGGCCGGCAGCGCCAATATCGTGATTGGCCTCGACGAGGCAGCGGTATTCGACGATCAAGTGATCGCCACCACATCGCTGGCGAGAAACATCATTCTGACGCTCGATGAAAGCATATGGGCGAAATGGCGGCAACTACCGATACGCGGCGGCTCGTACGCTTCGCTGGACGCCATGGGCGGCTTTCCGCATGGCGATGCCGCCGTTGTTGCGCAACGGGTCCGTCCGCTGTTGGGCGAGGCGAAGGGGCCACGGCGCGAACGGCGCTGCGTTGACGACTTCCTCTACGCCTTGGGTCTTCACTTCCTCGAAGTCGCATTCGGCAGATCAAGTCTGTGCTCGTTTGATCCAATTCCCCACGATTCGCCGGCACACCCGTTGCCGTTGATCGATATCACGCCGTTGGACGAACCGCCACCAGCAGCAGCCATGGTGCCATACGAGGCATTGGTCGGCGATAAAAGGGAGCATGCCTTTGATGCCGCAGTGGGCATTGCATTTTGTAATGATAATCACGAGAATCCGGCGGAGTCGCAATCCGACATGTGCACGATAGCGGACCGCGATGCGATTGCCGCGATAAACGAATTGTCGCTCAATGAGCTTAGGGCCTTACGAGACCAGGCTGCAGGACTCGGTAGCAGTTCGGAAGGCGGATTGCGCCCGCTGCATACAGGGAATGCGGCGTTGGACCGTTGGTTGAATGCCGATCGCGACAGAGCGAATAATCTGATCGATGCTGCGGCGGGAGTGACTCACCAATCGGACCTGGGAGCGGATCTGGCAAAGCCGCGTAAAAGCAAAAGGGAGGGTAAGCTTCTCAAGGCGAGTTGCATTGACACGCAGTCGGCCGAAGAGGGGCAGGAAATGGACGAAACCCCGTGGCAGCAATGTGCGAGAAAAAGCAAGGCAAAGCTCAACGATTCGGCCGTTATCGTCGCGGTGACGCCGCGGGTGCAAACGGGCGGTGGATATCACCTGCGTGGGACGCCGGAATTTGAACGTCTCGTGCGATCGTTCAAGAATTCCGAAAGAACGCCGCCTGCCGGTCTCCTCGGTGCAGAGTTCGGGAGACATACCCGCGCTATCGCAGTTGATGTGGCAGAGACGGGGGATAACCTCGGCTTGGTCTTTCTGAATGATCCTGTCGAGCCGCCCGGCAACACTCAGCGGCGGTTCAAGTATGGAATCGAGCATATTTGGGCGAGCGGCGCCGGCGGAGGGGACAATGACGGCCACCGTGGCGATTGGAATCAGCTGCCGGGCCTGCCGGTGAATTCGCGCGAGCTGCTGACGGACATCATCATGGCGGCACTGACCGATTTGCAGGCCGACTATACGCAACAACGTCAGCGTAACGGCAACCTCGTGCGCACCTTCAGACAGTTCACGTTTCGCCAAGGCGAAACCGTTTATCGAATCACGAATATCCGTGTCGTGCTTGGTCAAAACGGAATGGTCGTTACGGCATTCCCGAAAGCGGGCGCAAGGGCTAATCGCCTGAGCATGTAAGCTCTCTTGCCCATGTTGCTCATGCCCGGGATAACGAACCAGTAACGAACCAGCACGAACCAGCACGAACCAGTAACAACCGGGCATGCACGAGCTATGCTGAAGACGTTCTTCGGCTCGAATCGAAGGAGGCAACCATGTCTGTGCTCGATGGCTTCGTCGGCGTCGTCGGGAATACGCCGCTGATTCGGCTTGCAAAATTGAGTGCTGAGACACGCTGCGAGATATTAGGCAAGGCCGAGTTCATGAACCCTGGCGGTTCGGTGAAGGACCGCGCGGCGCGTTACATCGTTGAGGACGCCGAACGCCGCGGCACGCTTACGCCTGGCGGTACCGTCATCGAAGGTACTGCCGGAAACACCGGCATTGGTCTGGCCCACATTTGTGCGGCACGTGGGTACCGGTGCGTCATCATCATTCCCGATACGCAGTCGCAGGAGAAGATGGACTTGCTGCGGGTGCTCGGTGCACAGGTGCGTCCAGTACCTGCCGCACCATACAAGGATCCGAACAATTACCAAAAGATTGCGGGGCGGTTGGCGCAGGTGACGGAAAACGCCATCTGGGCGAACCAATTCGACAATTTGGTGAACAGGCAGGCTCACTACGAAACAACGGGGCCCGAGATATGGCGTGACACCGGGGGCAAAATCGACGCCTTTGTGTGCTCAACGGGAACAGGGGGAACCCTTGCTGGCGTAGCCCGCTTCCTTAAGGAACTCAACCCCGCCATACGGATCGTATTGGCCGATCCTTACGGCAGCGGGTTGTACAGCTTCGTCAAAACTGGCGAAATCAGGGCGGAAGGCAATTCGATCACCGAGGGCATAGGTTCGAGCCGCGTCACAGCGAACCTTGATGGCACGCCCATCGACGATGCGGTTCGGATTGACGATCAGACTTGCGTGACGATGGTGTATCGCCTCTTGCGTGAAGAGGGGCTGTTTGTGGGTGGATCGACCGGCATCAATGTGGCTGCCGCCGTCCGGCTTGCGCACGAGATGGGGCCCGGGCATACGATCGTGACGTTGCTGTGCGATCGCGGTAGCCTCTATTTCGGACGGTTGTTCAATCGCACATGGCTCGAAGGGCGCGGGCTCGTGCCCGGGTAGCTCGGAACCAGGCAACATGGCTCGACTCGCCGCCCTTCGTCTATCGCCGTGACATCTCTAGGCCGCGAAGATGAGCGGACCGAAGATGTTTCTCAAGCTGCGGCGGCTAACACTGTCTGAATCACGCTACGAAAAATATCGAAGGTGGCCTTGCGCGCGCCCCGATGGGGCTTGGCCAAGCTCGGCGCTCGAGACACAAGGTAAGCGACGGTACCACGCGCGGCGGACGGTTCTGTTTTGATACGTACGGTCCGAGAGACGCCGGAACGGCGCCTTTGCGCTTGTCAGAGGGCCTGGTAAACGCTCCGCTGGAGCCGGAGCACCTCGGAAAATGTATCGATTCTGCAACGCGCAAGATGGCGACGGTGCGAGGGCACATTCGACATACGATTGTTCCCTTCACCCAAGGCCGGTTCTCGGCACTTAAGGCCATGCGGGTCACGCTTGCCATTTCCGACTACCGCTCGCATCGCGAACTCATCGTGCAGCATGGCGCCCTCAATGGAACTCTAGGTGCAGCGCGTATAGCCAATGCCGATTCTCTCGATTTGCCGCCGTGGAAATGGCCGGCGCGATAAGCGGCTTGCCTCAGCCCGCGCTGCGCGCCACTGCGCATTGATGATCGAGCAGCACTTCCGCAGAGCCCGTGCCTCCATCGAGGTCGGTGCCACTATTAACGATCAGCCATCCGTCGCGCATTGCCGATGGCCCGGCGCCCGTTACGAGTATCGTCTGAATGCCCATCGCATCGGGCCCTTGCTTGTCGCGTGCGACGACATCGAACGGGTTCCCATCGAGCTTTGGCCCTCGCACTCGCATGATGCGATAGCGGGCGCCGTCGATCGAATCCCAAGTCCACTGACCGGGCGTGTCGTTCCGATGGCGCGCGAGTGCCTCGGCTGCACTCGCACGCATGCAATCGATATGGATGTGCAGTTGTTGCTGAGAGCGCCGATCCGCGGAATTGATCTCGAGCCCGATCTCATCATCGCCGAGTGGCGCGCGGTGGGCGGCCTTCAATGACGCTTGAACGAAGCTGCGTGCATTCCACGCATCGGCCCAGTAGTTTTCGGCATGGGGAGCGAACAGGAGCGGGCTTTCAATGCCTGGAATGCGGTCGGTCGGAATGAGAAGGTGCTGCGCGATACCCCTGCGATCCTTTAGGAGTGCATAACGATGGGCGAGATCGACATCCGCGCAGACGCCTGCTTTTCCAATCTTTTGCGCCACCGGCGCGCAGTCGAAATGAACGATCTGCCATAGGGCATTCGGATCGGCCTCGGCAAGCGTTTCGCAGCCGGCTATCAGCACCGCGACGCATAGCACGAAGCGCTTCGCCGAAGTGCGCGCCCATTTAGGAACGGCTCGCATGCTACCTTTCAAAAAATGCGTTGATGCAGCGTGTCTGACATGACTCTTTGCGTGATGGCAATTAGCAAAATGCCGCCATTTTGGCATAGAAGGAAAACCGGCGGCGCGCAGCGAGCGCAATGCGATGCCTGAGTCCCCAGGCCCCGCCGCGCAGAAACTGCTTTCATGCCTGCCGGCGCAACCGCAGCTATTTCGAAGCAACTGCGTGTGGCTTCAAAGCACAGACGAGCCATGGCGGTTATCCTTTGACGCTTACGGCCGAACGTGGCCGAGTCTCGGAGGATTCGTCATGGAATATTGCAAGCTCGGCCGAACCGGCCTGACTGTATCGCGGCTATGCCTTGGAACGATGACGTTTGGCTTTCAGTC
>JAXDQB010000259.1:0-22355 GCA_034668065.1 Paraburkholderia sp. | reverse complement strand
CATTCATGCAATTGGTTCAGATCGCCGCGCTTCCAGCGCGCGGCAAAGAACCCGACCACGGTGACAAGCAGGAAAAAGGCAATGAATACCCCCATCGCTACGGGGTTGATCTGAAGCGCGTTCATTTAAGCCCCCTGTACGCTATATAGATCAAGAGCGACGTAATCGGCACCCAAAGCAGCTGATACCAATAGAAGAACGGGAATCCGGCAAATGCAGGCATCTGGTGGTTGTAGAACGGTAGCCAAAGCAGCGCCACGTACGGAATAAGCAAAATGAGCCAAAGCCACGAACGGCCGGCTGAACGCGCTTGCGTCGTCACTTGTTTTCTCCTCCAAAGCACGTGTGGGATCACGGGTTAATGCACGGACGGCCTTCGGAGCGGTCTCGACTTCACGCGGAGAAGCCCGAGTGAGGCACGGGCAAGTGGCCGTCCCCCATGCGGCACGGGGATCCGGACGGATTCTCCTCTTGTTTTTATCGCCGAGTGACCGCCCGCCACCAGGTGCTCAATTCACATGGCAGGATGCTGTCCGACGGGCGCTAAGTATTCCCGATCGTCGCCCTGCTCACAACCGTATCATTACGCACGCATTGCACGCAATACTACGTATTCGCAATCAAGAACGGCACGCCGAATTCTCGACGATCGTAATCGAAAACTGGCTGAATTTCAAAGAAAGCGAGGCAGCACGCACGAGGTTGCGGCTCTCCACCTATCGGGAGCTACGGCGGCGGTTTGCCGGGCCTTGGACTGTATTCTCGGCGAGCGCATTGATGTGTACGCTCCGGCTGCGCTTCGTGGGCTTTAAAATTTGCGCGCTCCGGTGCTTCTGGCTTTACTGCGCTCGGGCGTTGGTCGTGCTAAAAGTGCTATCGGTCGATCGTCATCGACCGGTCTGATTTGCCAACCGTGGACAGTTCTCGAGCCGTCGACGACACGATACGTGAAACATACGCTGCAAGATGCCTCTGCCGACATCATCCGCCGCTCCGGTGCAACCTGAAGCGCTCACCTTCGACGAGGCCCAGCGCCGACTGTTGGCGAACGCGCCGCTTCCCTCCTCCACCGAACGCGTGCCGTCCTGTAAGTGCGCGGGCTCCGTTTTGGCCGAGCGAGTGGACGCCACGCTCGATCTGCCGCGCGCCGACAGCAGCGCGATGGACGGGTATGCGCTTCGCCATGGAGATATCCTCGAGCATAAGACTCTGCCGGTACAGGATCGCTGCTACGCCGGCGATATACCTCAGCCGCTGCGCCCGGGAAACGCGATCCGGCTATTCACGGGCGCGACGATGCCCGCACACGCCGACACGGTCATCATGCAGGAGTACGTGCGCGAATCGGCCGGCGCGATCGAGATTCTGCGCGTTCCGCGCCAAGGGCAACATGTCCGAAAACAAGGCGAAGACGTTCATGCGGGACAACCGTTGCTGCCTCCGGGTACACTTTTGCGCCCTGCACAGATCGCGCTGATGAGCTCCCAGGGCATCGATCGAGTGGCGGTGTTTACAAAGCTACGCGTGGGCATTCTCACGACGGGCGACGAGCTGGTCGCGCCGGGTAGCGTCGGGACCCAGCAACAGACATTCGACAGCAATGGGCCCATGCTGGCGGCGCTAGTCGAGGGCATGGGCGCGAGCGTGCCATGTGTCTTGCATGCCCGCGACAACCCGGTGCAGATCAGGAGCGCGATCGCGCAATTGCTGCCGCAGTGCGACGTCATCATCAGCGCGGGCGGCGCGTCGGTGGGCGAACGCGACTCGATGCAGGCGACGCTCCAGTCGCTCGGCGCAACGATTTCCGTCTGGCAAGTTCGGATGAAGCCGGGCAAGCCGCTTTCGATGGCCACCATCTTCGACAAACCGTTCGTCTGTCTGCCCGGCAATCCGGCTGCCGCGTTTGCCGTCTTCATGCTTCTGCTCACGCCGATGATCCGGCGCATGCAGGGGCGCATGGCCATCTTGCCGCCCGCCCCCAAGATTGGCTTCGATGCACCAAGGAAGGGGCATGAATACCGCGACGAATTTTTGCGCGTGCTCAACGTCGTAGACGATGAAGGCCGCATGCGGCTCGTTCCCTTCGAGCAACAAAGCCCAGCCGCATTGAGCTCACTCGCGCAAGCAAGCGGTTTCGCTCGTGTGCGGCCCGGGTGCTCGCTCAGTCCTGGCGATCTTGCGCAGTACTATGACTTTCAGCACTGGCTGGCCTGAGAGACGCAGATGAGCGAGGCAGATGAGCGACGCAAATCCGCCCCTCACGCCGCCGTGCGCACCGGCCGCCGCGGAAACGCCAGAATGAACCGCGTCCCGGTCTTGTCGCTTGCTGCGCTGACCGTGCCACCGTGCAACTCCATCACGGTGCGGACGATCGCAAGTCCCAATCCCGCCGACGCGTTGGCGCCCGTCACGTCGCCCGCACTGCTGCGCGAAGGATCGCCGCGGTAGAAGCGGTCGAATATTCGTTCGATGTGGGTGGGTTCGATCGGCGTGCCCTCGTTCGCGACGACAATGCGCAGCGTGTCGCCGTGCTGCCGTGCGTCGACCGTGATCAACCCGCCGCGTGGCGTGTACCGCAGTGCATTCGCCAGCAAATTCCCGAGCGCGCGGCGAAAGAGCTCCAGATCAGCCCTGAGATGCCCACCGCCCATCACGCGCAGCACCGATTCTGCTTCCTCCGCAAGTCCTTCGAAATACCCGGCGATCCGATCCAATTCGTCCCGGACGTCGAAATCGCGCATGCTCGTGACGAACTGCGGATGCTCGGCCCGTGCTAGAAACAGCACGTTCTCGATCATTCTCGACAAGCGGTCGCACTCCTCGAGATTCGACGCCAGCAGCACCTGATATTCATCGTTCGAACGTGGCCTCGCCAGCGCAACTTCGGTCGCGCCACGCACGTTGCCAAGAGGTGTGCGCATGTCGTGCGCGAGATCGGCGGTAAATTGAGACAGTCGCTGAAAACCGCCATGCAGCCGAGCGAGCATGCCGTTAAGCGAAATCACCAGCGCCTTCAATTCCTGCGGCACGCGCTCGACGGGCACGCGGCTGTCGAGCCGGTCGATCGTGACGTCGCGCACGTAAGCAGCTATGTCGCGCAGCGGCCGCAATGCGATGCGAGTCAGCACATAACTGCCAACCAGCGCCAGCAACGCACCCAAGATACCCGCGATCTTCAGCGTGTCCCGGTAGGCGTCAAGCAAACGCAGCGGGCCCCGCATATCGCGCGCAATCACGACTCGGATCGACTCGCGATCACGCAGCGTCGAATCGAAAGCGATACTGCGGACCGTCACGCCTCGCGACGTGCGCGACTGGACGATCGCTGCGTCCGTGATGCGATCGCCGGGCGCCACGTGCGCGCCGGGCAGCTTGAGCATCGAAGGGTCGATATCGGTCGCGGTAGTGTGGCCTGATGCGAATAGGACAGGCTCATCGCTCGCCTGCCCCTCGCCGTGCGCCACGAGCGGTCGGCCGTACTGATCGAAGATCGCCATGGTCAAGGCCTGGTTGCCAAGCACGATGCTGACAAGACGGTCGGCATGCGCGCGCACCGCATCCACGGAGTCGAGTTCTCCGGCCAACCTGCGCAGATGACGGGCGGCAAGCACGACGTCGAGATCGTCCTGCATCCGCACCTGCCGATCCAACTCGAAGTAGACATAGCTGCCGACCAGTGCGAAGACCGCCAGCGTCGTCGCACCGAATGCCAGTGCCAGCATCACGGCGAAAGAGCGCCGCACCATCAATGGACCCTCGGCTCGAGCCCATAGCCGACGCCGCGCACCGTATGGACAAGCTTCAGGTTTGCGGCAGTTCGATTACACGGAAGCATGGCGGTTTTTCAAATGAGCTCGAAGGCAAAAACGCTGGATGGCGCCGGTTCAACGCCGATGCGGTTACCCGTGCCGACGCATGCCGCCATGCTAGGAAGCCGAAGGTTACGAATCCCCCGCTGCCTCGATTACATTTTTGTCACATGGTTTCGATCTATTTTCGATTGTTTTACGCTTGATTTACGAATGATTTACGCTCCCTCCAAGATAACAGCGGTGTAATCGTTCGGTCCGCATGCGGTAAGCAATAAACCAGTAGTCTGCTCTTCAGTCCCAAAGCTAACCCGAGCGCACCATGAATCAACTCGCAGCGATGCGTATCTTCGTGAAGGTCGCCGAGTGCCTTAATTTCACGGCGGCAGCAAAAGACCTCGGCATATCGACCGCAGTCGTGACGCGAAATATTGCCGCGCTCGAGGAGCATCTGCACACGCGCCTCATCAACCGCACGACGCGCAGCGTGTCTCTCACCGCACCGGGCAAAGCGTATTGGGACGCATGCATCCAACTGTTGAATCAGCTGGATTCGGTAGAAGAGAGCATTGCGTCGACAACGGGGCAATCGACGGGGGCGCTCAGGCTCGCCTCAGCCGCTTCGTTCGCCATCGGCGAGTTGCCCCACATCATCGCGGACTATCACCGCGTGGAACCCAAGGTTACTTTCGAGGTGTCCGTATTCGAGAGCTCGAGCCCCGCAGCGTCGAACGACTTCGACGTGTCCTTCATCGCGGAGCGTCGCCTGAGAGACTCGTCGCTCGTATGCCGCTCTCTACAGCCGTTCCGCGAAATTCTCGTCGCGTCGCCTCAGTACCTCGCGCGCATGGGCATGCCATCGAGGCCGGACCAGTTGGAATGTCATGACATTTTGCTCGCCTCGCAGACCGCGGCACGCTTCTGGGAGTTTCGGGATCGCAACGAAGTACGGCGCGTGCCGGTGAAACCATTCATCAGCGGCCTGACCGTCGCGGCGACCAAGGCTGCTGTTTGCGCCGGCCTTGGCATAGCTCGTCTGCCACTCGCAATGAATCAGCAAGAACTCGATTCTGGCGAGATGCACCCGGTGCTCGAGAATTTCGCTTTGAATGACGACAACAGAACCGTGTGGATGACTTACTCCAGCCAGCGGCTCATGCCGGCGGCGGTTCGGAGCTTCATCGATTTCGTCGCCTCACGTTACCGCACCGCCCCTGCGGAAGTCGCCGCCTGAAACAATCCGCCCGGCCCTACACGCGGATGTTCCTGTCGAAATACCCTCTATAAGCTTTCTACTTTATTTCAAATGAGCCAGAGGCACTGACGGGTCAGCTGCCTTGTCGGCTCCCCGCCGCTTGTCAGCCAGCGCAAAGTTGGGATTTCGGCGCGTCCCGCCCCGCGAATAGCGATGCAAGACGTTGTGTAAGCACAACGTCTTGCACCGCTATCATCATCTTTGAAATACTCAATTTCACTCTCGCCACACAACTCTCCCCCAATACGGACGCACCTCAGCGGCCACATACATCATTTATAGCAACACAGTATTGATACTTTCGTCTCCCGACACTAGGAATCCGCCCTACTAAGATTCGCCTCGCGGGTAGCCGCAAAAGTTCGCATCGAGTCGTTCGTCATGCGCCCTCGGGCGCCACGGTCATCGCCGGCGCAATGAGCAGCAAGAAGGTTCGCTAGACAAGACCTCGCCAAGCAGCCGGATACGCAAAAGTTGGATGCCCTGCTTCCAATTTTTCGCGGCCGTCTGAACGACTTCTTAGCCTAACAATATACGGAGCGATTTGAATGAAAAAGACTCTTTTGGTCGGCGCCCTCACCGGCGTGTTTGCAACGATGGCGCACGCGCAAAGCAGCGTCACGCTGTACGGCCTGCTGGATGCCGGCATCAGCTACTCCAACAGCGCCAGCAGCCCGCAAGGCCGCAGCCTTGTCCAAATGAGCAACGGCATGATGCAAAGTAACCGGTGGGGCCTGAGAGGCGCGGAAGATCTCGGTGGCGGCCTGAAGGCAATCTTTGTTTTGGAAAACGGCTTCAACCTGACCAGCGGCAAGCTCGCCCAAGGCGGCCGCGAATTCGGCCGTAACGCCTATGCCGGCCTGTCGAGCTCCACCTACGGCACGGTGACCCTGGGTCGTCAAAACGAGTTCATGTACGACTACGTCAGCCGTATGGGGATGTCCAATTCCAACGGCACAGGCGGCAACTTGTTTGCGCACGTGATGGACAACGACAACTTGATCGGCAGCGGTTTGGGCCGCATCAACAACGCGGTGAAATACACGAGCACGAATTTCAGCGGCCTGACCGTGGCAGGCTTGTATGGCTTCTCGAACCAAGCCGGCGCCTTTGCAAACGACCGGGCCTACAGCCTCGGCGCCACCTACAGCAATGGTCCGATCAACGCAGCGTTGGCTTACACGCAAGTGAACAACGGCAATGCCGCGCTCAACTCCGGTGGAGCAGTGGATGCGAACACGACCACCGCTGATTCGTCCTTCACGGCACAGCGTGTGCGTATCTTCGGCGGTGGCTTGAACTACACGTTTGGCCCGGCTAACGTAGGTTTCGTGATCACGGACACCAAGCTGAACGCAGCAATCGGCTTTTCCAGTACCGGCACGCCTTTATCGACTGCGAATGCCGCCTATGTTCATTTCACGAACTACGAAGTGAACGCACATTACAGTTTGACCCCGGCACTGACCCTGGGCGCGGCTTATACCTACACGCAAGGCAAGTTCGTCAACGCCACCAACTCGGTATCGCCGACGTGGAACCAGTTCGGCCTGTTGGCCGATTACGCGCTGTCAAAGCGCACGGACGTGTACACAGGCGCCACCTACAACCACTTGAACGGCGGTATGGCTAAGGGGGCAACAGGCGGGGCGGTTCAATTTGAAGGCGCGAGCTCGTATATCGGCGGCACGGGGTCGGCCTCGAACCAGGTGGTGGTGGGCGTCGGCATGCGCACTCGTTTCTAAGCACTTGGATTGTTGAGGTAACGAAGGCACCGTCCCGTGAACTGACCGCATAACGTAGATCAGTTGGGGAGGCGCCACGTAGTTGAGGGTTGAGTTTGAGGGTTGAGGGCTGAGTCCGGCACCGCTCGGGCTCAGCCCTTTTGTTTTCAGTTCAATCTGGAGCACAGTTGCATATTCGACTCCATGATCGGTGCTTCAGTTAGCTTGCTTATCGACGCCTGAAGACTACTCAGTGCCGCTCTTGCGTCCATCAACGCTGTTCAGGTAGTGGGCCAACTGGTCCACCTGATCCGCGGAGATCGGCGCGCCGAACGCATTGCGCATCTTGTTGATCTCGGTCTTCCATTCACCAACGGTCAGCGGAGGCTGTCGCAACACCATGCCGGTGGAATGACACATCACGCAATTGGCGTTCGCGATTTCCGAACCTTGGCCAGGCGGAAACGTAACCGAGCCTGCCGGCAGCGTGAAATCCACCGCGGCGAATCGAATAGGCGGAACTATCTTGGCTTGGCGTTGTTGAGCTTGCGCGTTGGCCGATTCAGGCAGGCAAAGGCCACCCACCACAGCGGCGACGACGCCGAGAACAACGGGCGCGGCCCGGATAACCGCAATTCGCCTTAGCTTCGCATTCATTTTTTTTGCCCTCGTCCTTAGGCCACGTTGATATCGACGGATTCGATGACGTTGCGCATGAATCCCGCCCCGTTCCAGTTCGGCGTGCTCGGTTGCACCTCACCCGTCGAATCGACGGCGCGCACCATGAGCACTTGCTTGCCCGGCTGCGAAAAGTTCACCGTGGTATGCCACTGGCGGAAGCTATATCGGCCATGGTCCTGCCCGAGCTGCGCGTCGTTCCAGCTCTGCCCGCCGTTCGCCGAGAACTGCACCTTCTTCAGCGCGTTAAAGCCCCCGAAGGCGATGCCGCGTACCTGAGTGGGTTGCCCTGCGTTCACTGTCGCGCCGGCGTTCAAGTTCGTGAAGAACGAGCGCGGCAGCATCTTGTTGATCGGCACCATCTTGACGTCCGTCTCGCCCGGATGAATGTTGGCGAAATGGTTGTCCGGAATGGTATAGGCCTTCGCGGTCCAGAAGTTGTCGTCGGGTTTGTCGAGAACTTCGATGTCGTTGAGCATCTTGACCCAATACGTTGCATACCACCCGGGCACGACAAGCCTAAGCGGATACCCGTTCAGCAACGGCAGCGCCTCGCCGTTCATCGCATAGGCAATCATCACCTCGCCGTCGAGCGCATGATCCATGGCAAGCGATTTCATGAATTTGGGCGTCTGCGGAATCACTCCGGAGTCGAGGCCGTTAAAGCGCACTTGCACGGCGTTGGAACGCACGCCCGCATATTCGAGCACGTCCTTCAGCCGCACGCCGCTCCACAGCGCGTTGCCCATCCCGCCGTTCCCCCACTGCCCTCCCGGCACGCGCGGGCTAAAAAAGCCGCGGGAATTGCCCGAACATTGGTTCACGGCCGCGATTTCGAAGCGCGCAAATTTCTTCACGAGATCGTTCAGCGTCAAGCTCACTGTCTTATTGACCTGGCCGCGAATCGCCAGGCGGAACGCCGTCGGATCGATCGACGCGGGGGTGTTGGCCAGGTGCCACCGCACGTAAAAGCGGTCATTCGGCGTGAACACCCCTTTGTCGAATACTTCCCAAGGCGTTTCGAGCAGCGGCGGACGCGTTCTTTGCAAGATCAAATCGCGCTTTTGCGGGAACGCGGAAGTCAGCTCACGCGTGCCGTTCACGAACGGCAGTTCGACCATGCCGCTTTCGGCCGCCCTGCCTAGCGAGGGGATTGCGAACGCTGCGACCCCCAGCGCGCCAAGGCCCCCCAAAAGCTTGCGCCGCTGCTCAAAGGTGTCTCGCTCAGAATTCTTCATACGTTCTCCTTATTAATTCGATATGACGGGTTCGCGAAGCGCATCATGGCAGCGCTCGTTGTTTCAGGCAATGCGAAGGCGGCGGCGACTTATGGTAAGGGCAAGACTGCAATACCCCCGTGGTTTTAAAGTTCGAGACAAGCGCGAGCGCACCTGCGTTCTTAAAGGAAAATCCGCTGGCGGCAATCCATCGTTTGTCACGGAATCACCTCCGGTCAATGCGGCCCGGCAACCGCTTCTTGCGCCTTTGAGCTACGTCGAGGCCATTTCGCAAAACGCTCGCATAGCCTCGCTCGCAAAACGTTGCTGATGTCTTAACATCAAAAACTCTCTTGCCGGCAATGACCAGCGCAGTCCAACCAGTGTCCCGGCACTGATCGACGACGCAACCACCAGCCGCGACATCACGGTCGCGCCGGCGCCGGCCTCGACCGCAGTGCGCACCGCTTCATTCGACGGCAGCTCGAGTGCCACGTCAAGAGCGCGCGGATCGATCTGCAGGTCTCGCACGGCCTTCTCGAACAGGCTGCGCGTGCCGGATCCGCGCTCGCGCATGACCCATGGGCTTTCGCACAAATTGCTGCCTTCCGGTACGAAATCGGAACGCGCCGCCCACGGGTGATTCGGAGCAACGACCAACACAAGTTCGTCGGCGGCCACCGCTTGAGCGTCGAGCTCGTTCGAGGAAATCTGGTCTTCGACGAAACCGATATCGGCCGCGCCGTCACCCACCTGGCGAACGACCTGCTCCGTATTCGTGATTGAGAGGGCGAGCGAAATGCCCGGGTATTGCGCGCGAAAACGCCGCATCACACCGGGTAGCCAGTAATTGCCCACTGTCTGGCTCGCAGCCATTGACACGGTGCCACGACGCAAGCCTGTCAGGTCCGCAATGGCTCTTTGCGCGGCCGATGCGCGAGCCAGCACCGCACGCGCCTCGTCGAGAAACAACCGCCCTGCTGCCGTCAATGCGATACTGCGACCTACCCGATCGAAGAGCTTGGTGTCGTACCGCGCTTCGAGGGCCGCGATGGAACTGCTCACAGCGGATTGCGACAGCGCAAGCGCATTGGCGGCACGCGTCAAATGCTCCAGTTCGGCGACCGCAACAAAGACACGTAGTTGATCGAGCGTCATCGTCTTTACCTAATGTTCAGCTCATGCCGAGAATGTGAATCGTCGCCAAACTGATGAGTGCGAGCGCGACGATGGAGAGCATAACCGCAAGCGTCACACGCGCTCCGGCTTTGACGACGGTTCGAACATCGACGCCGAGACCGAGCGCGGCCATCGAGACGATGGTCAGCACGTCAGCCGTGTTGCTGATTGGCTGTAGGGTGGCAGCGGGCAGAAGATTCGCAGAACGGACAGCGACCAGCAACAGAAAACCAACGATGAACCAGGGCAATAACTTATGCCATGCGAGACCGGCCGCTTTCAGCGACGACTCCTTCATCGCCTCGTCACCGGATGTGGAAGTCGATTTGCGCCGCAGCAGCGGCCCGATGGACAAGATTAAAATCACCGGGCCGAGCGTCAATACCCGAACCAATTTGACCAACATGCCGATATGCGCACTGGTGGCCGATACGGGCACAGTCGCCGCCAGCACTTGCGGCACGGCATAGACTGTCAGGCCCGCCAAGGTGCCGTACTGCAGATTGCTCATGTGCAGCAATGGGGCCAGTATCGGCAATGCGAGTACCACGACTACGCCGAGCACCGCGGTGAATGCGATCGATGCGGCAACGTCGTCGCTACGGGCGTCGATCACCGGCGCCACGGCTGCGATGGCAGAGTTTCCGCATATCGAGTTGCCGCAAGCGACGAGCAGGGCCATTCGATGATGTAGGCCAAGCAGGCGCCCAATAGCGTAGCTGATTGCCAAGGAGGCGGGAACGACAGCGAGAATTCCTAGTAGAAGTTCCACGCCCGCCGCGCGCAAGGTTTGCGCGCTGAGCGAGGCGCCCAGCAGCACGATTGCAACTTCCAGCAATGTCTTCGCGCTGAAATTGATTCCGGGCAGCCACCGTCGAGCCGGCGTCCATGTGCTTCGCACCGCCGTGCCCAGAAGGATCGCGAGCACCAGCGCTTCCAGCCAGGCGCGGCCGAAAATGCGCTGCTCCACCAGCTGCAGTATCCACGCTGCCGCCGTGATCGCTACGCACAGCATCACCCCGGGCGCATGATTTTTCGTCCATGCCGAGGGTGTGAGGCGGATCGCGGAGGTGACTCGGAAAGGCATCGCAAAATCGCACAATGGTGAGTGGGTGCGTTATTGTCGCGGCAGGCATATCGATATTCCAACGGATAATATGGAATGGATCGATCTGTTTTTCTGATGAATCCGAACCGGTCGCAACCCGCGGTCTAATTCGGCCCAAGGCTCGCAATCATTTCGTTAGAAAAACGTCGGCAGGATGAAAAGCGCGCGGGCGCGCATCGCTTGAAAGAGCGCGCTAAGATGGCACCTCCGCAATGTGCCCCCCAAATCATGAAGCCCCGTTTGCTTGTCTTGATCCCGCTCCCCGAAGACAGCGGCGCAGAGATCTTCGCCTACTTCGACGTTCATTACGCTATCGATCCCGCTCAACGCAAACAGGCCATCGAGTCGCACGGCGATACGGTCCGCGCGGTGCTTACCAACGGCGCAACCGGGCTGACGGCCGCTGAAATCGATCGTTTGCCGGCGCTCGAACTCGTTAGCGCGCTCGGCGCTGGATACGAGAACATCGCGCTCGCACATGCGCGCGGGCGCGGCATCGTGGTCGTCAACGGCGCCGGAACGAACGACGACTGTGTGGCGGACCACGCGTTCGCACTACTGCTTGCGGCAGTGCGCGATGTGCCGCAACACGACGCGGCATGCCGCAGCGGTGTGTGGCGCGATGCGCTGCCGTTGAGACCGACTGTGTCGGGCAAGCGGCTCGGCATTGTCGGCTTCGGCAACATCGGACGGAAGGTGGCGCGTCGTGCAGCGGGTTTCGACATGGAAATCGGCTATCACAACCGCAAGCCGCGCGAAGCCGCAAAGAGCCGTTACTTCGACAGCCTGCTCTCTCTCGCGCAATGGAGCGACTATCTCGTCGTCGCTACGCCGGGTGGTCCGTCGACGCACCATCTGATCGATCGCCCGGTGCTGGAGGCGCTCGGCCCGCGCGGGTTTCTTGTGAACGTGTCGCGCGGCAGCGTGGTCGATACAGACGCGCTCGCCGCCGCGCTAAGCGCGGGCGCATTGGCCGGCGCCGGCCTCGACGTGTACGAAGGCGAGCCGCATCCTCCACAGGCGCTATTGCATTTGAAGAACGTCGTATTGACTCCGCACATCGGCGGCCGCTCGCCGGAGGCAATTTCCGCATCGGTGCGTAATTTCATAGCGAATGCGACGCGGCATTTCGCGGGCGAAGCCGTGTTGACGCCGATTTGAGCCGACAGCCCGCCTCGCGGCAATCGCAATCCTCGACGCCCCATCGATGTCGTCGGCTGCGAATGCCGCCCACTCGCGAGGCGTTCAGCGAGCGCTTCCACTTCGAGTGCGAACGCGGCTTCGCCTTTAATATGCGTCGCCCTTTTGTGGTCCGCACTGCGATCGCTGACGCAGCCCGCAGCCCCTTCAGAGCCCTGCGCAATTCGGCGCCCTGTTGCCCGACTATCCAATCTTCCTGCCAGATTCCCGACTAGTTTGCTCGGAAACCCTTCAACTCTTAGGGCTTTTGCCGATATAGCAGATCAGTCAGCGCATCAAAACGGCGTTCCTGTAGGCGAGCGCGCGGCTTTGGCGGCGCCTGCGATTCACACGAAAGGCATCATGCGTAACAATCAGCCGATCACGCAGCACGAATATCTTCTGGCCGACACAGACATGCTTGTCTCGGCGACCGACCTTCACGGCAATATCGCGTATTGCAATCCCGCGTTCATCCAAGTCTCGGGATTCGCGAAAGAAGAATTGATCGGCCAGCCGCACAACGTGATCCGCCATCCCGACATGCCGCGCGAAGCGTTTGCCGACATGTGGACAACCATCCGGTCAAGCCGTCAATGGAGCGGGCTCGTCAAGAACCGCCGCAAAAATGGCGACCACTATTGGGTCCGGGCCAGCGTTACGCCAGTCGTCGAGGACGGCCGCCTGACAGGCTTTTTGAGCGTGCGTGTCAAGCCTACACGCGGCGAGGTCACTGCCACCGACGAGCTCTACGCGCAAATGCGCGAGGGACGCTTCCGCGGTCGCAAGCTCGTGCACGGCACAGTAATCCGCACAGGTTGGCGAGGTGCATTCGACGCGTGGCGGCGCGTGCGGCTCAACACGTCCATCGTAGTAGTGAACTCGTGTTCGCCGCTCGCGATCCTCGCGGCCGGCGCCATCGCCAGCCGCGGCATGCCCAACATGTCCTATTGGATTGCGGCCGCAGTTGCGGCGGTATTCGCGGCGATCGGCGCGCAGCGCGGCGCGGCGCATCTGGGCAAGCCCATGCTGAATCTTTGCGCTTTCGCCACGCGCCTCGCCGCAGGCGACCTGAATGCCGAACTCGCGCTCGACCGCCATGACGATCTCGGTCATCTGCAACGCGCATTGCAACAACTCAAAGTGAACCTAGCGGCAATCGTACTCGACGTGCGCGCGCAGATCATCGGCGTCACGGAGGCGGCCCACGGAATCGGCAGCGGCAATGGCGAACTTGCGCGGCGCACGGAGATGCAGGCGGCTTCCCTCGAAGAAACAGCGGCTACGATGGATCAGATGACCGCGACCGTCCAGGCGAATGCGGATGCCAGTGAGCGAGCGCTCGATCTGGCGCGGGCAGCGCAGGATGCGGCGAACAAGGGCGATCAGATGGTGTCAAGCGTGGAGCAGACGATGGATGGGATCGCGACTGCGTCCAAGCGGATTGCCGACATCACAAGCGTGATCGACGGAATTGCATTTCAGACCAACATCCTTGCATTGAATGCCGCTGTTGAAGCAGCCCGGGCGGGCGAGGCCGGCCGCTCGTTCGCGGTTGTCGCGACCGAGGTTCGCAATTTGGCACAGCGTAGCGCGAAGGCCGCGCAGGAAATCAAGTCGGTGATTGAAGCGAGCGCGACAGAGATCGACAAAGGTTCCGTGCTCGTCGCGCAAACGACCGCACAGATGCACGCGATCGGCGAGGCCGTGGAGCGTGTCACCGCGATCATAGTCGAAGTCGCGAATGCAAGCAGCGAACAGGCCGACGGGATTCGACAGGTCACACAGGTCGTCGCACAGCTCGATAGCGCGACACAGCAGAACGCGACGCTTGTCGAACAATCCACATCGACCGCGCAAAACTTGAATGCTCAGGCGATCGTGTTGAACGATGCGGTGCGTCTCTTCTCAGTCCCGCATGCGTAAATCCCTTCGCCATGCGGACAGAATTGCAGAGTTAAGAACGAGGCCGCTTCAATAAGTGGGCGGCGTATTGACCCAAAAAATCTTCGCCGTCGTTGCGCCCCCGTTTCGATAGCCATGCGGCGTCTCGCTCGTAAAGGCGAAGGCGTCGCCTGTATGCAGGATGTAGCTCGTGCTGCCCAAGGTCAGCTCGACCGTGCCTTCGATCACGTAGCCGACTTCCTCTCCGACGTGCTCGATTTGTCCATCACTGCACTGACCGGGCTGCAGGATATGAATATTTGCCTGCAGCAATCCGTTGCGGCTCGGCGGCACAATGCGTTCGAGAGCAATGCCGCCACCGAGAATCATCGGCCGCTCGCCTTGCCTCATCACCGGCCCGCCCGTGGGTTCCGTGGGCGACGTGAGCGCGGCGATGTTGGTATTAAGAGCCACTGCCAACCGGTGCAGCGTGGCCAGCGAAGGCGTGGCGTTGCCTTTTTCGATCTTTGAAATGAGGCTGTCCGAGCAATGGGCCCGTTGCGCCAACTGCAGCAGCGTCAGTCCCGCCATCCGCCGCGCGTGGCGCAGACGCCCGCTGAGCAGGGCACGCGGCGCGGGTGCGTCACCCGGCTCCGCCGCCGCCCCCGGGACATTGATCGGATTGTTCAAAGTAAGTGTCGTCCCCGCCTACTTCAGCGATTAGCCAGTTCGGCCACGACGTACGCAAGCGCCTGCGCGCCCAAGTAAAGCTCGTGTGGCTCGGTGTGCTCAGCCGCGTTATGACTGATGCCGTGACGGCTGGGCACGAAAATCATCGCGGTCGGGCACAGGTCCGCAACGTACATGGCGTCATGGAACGCGCCCGAAGTCACGCGTATCGGCATTCCCTCACCCGCATTCGCCGCCGCGCGCGCGCATCCCCGCTCGACCAGATCGATCATCTGCGCCGGAAAACGCGTCGTGGCGCGCGTAAACAAGTTTTGCACCCGCGCGGTGTAGCCCTCGGTGGCATCGAGGCCCGCAACGGCAGCGCGCAACGCTTCTTCGAATTGCGCAATCACGTCTTCGTCCACACAGCGCACGTCCACCGTGAACTCCACTTCGCCCGGAATCGTATTGATCGAATTCGGTCCGACACGCCACCGGCCGAGCGTCATGCGCAGCCCACGAGCGAGCGCCGCGTCGGCACACGCGAACAAACGGCCGGCCAACTCGAGCGCCGCCTTCATCGCGTCGCGACGCACCTCCATCGGCGTCGTGCCCGCGTGCGCAGCGGCACCTCTCACCGTCACATTGAACCAGCGCACGCTCTGGATGCCGGTTACGACGCCAAGCGGCACACCGGCACCTTCAAGCACGGGCCCTTGCTCGATATGCAATTCCACGCACGAATCGACGGCGTGACCCAGTGCGATCCGCTCGACGTCGGGCGTCGCCGCCAGTGCCACGTCGAGCGCATCGCCGAATGCCACGCCCGCCGCATCGCGCGACTCGCGATAGCCGGCGAGGCGCTCGGGCAGCGCGAACGCGCTGGAGCCCATCGCGCCCGGCCCGAAGCGCGAGCCCTCCTCGTTCGTCCAGGCCACCACCTCCACCGGGCGCCGCGTCGCGATGCCCGCGTCGTTCAGCGCTTGAATGACCTCAAAACCAGCAAGCACGCCATAGGCGCCATCGTACTTGCCGCCGATCGGCTGCGTGTCGATGTGGCTCCCGGTCAGTACTGGCGGCAAATCGTCCTGCTGCCCGGCGCGCCGGAAAAAGAGGTTCCCGCATGGATCGACCGACACCCGACAGCCGAGCGCGCGTGCGCGTTCGATCAAATGACGGCGCGCCTGCAATTCGAGCGGGGTCAACGTCTCGCGGGAAACGCCGCCGTCGCTGCGGCCGCCAAACGCGGCCAACTCCGACACCGCGGCGTTAAGCCGGATGCTGTCGACCGCATCCTGTGCGCGCGCCGCGCTTGCTGCGGCATCTGCCGCCCTGCTGACATCGTGACTGCTCATTTTTCGAGGTACTTGTGCTTTACATATGTTGAGTAGAGGCCGCAGGCGCCGCGCGTTATCGCGCGCCGATCAACTGCTCCAGCTGCGCGGCCGCCGACAGCGCTACGTCGTCGCGCCAGCGCGGACCGATCACCGTGACACCTATCGGCAGGCCGACCGGCCCCCGGCCAACCGGCACGTTTACGCAGGGATTGCCGAGCAGGGTCCACATGCGGCTGAAGATCGGGTCGCCGGTAGACGTCAGGCCCGCAGGCGCTTCGCCAGGCGCGCTCGGCGCGAGCAGCACATCGAACCGATCGAAGACGTCCGCAAGCGCGCGGCGAGCCCGCTCGGCCTGCAATTGCACTGCCGCAAAACGTGCGCCGCCCAGCTCCAAGCCGGCCGCAAGCACGGCACGAAACGGCTCGCTCAAACCCGACAGCTGCGTCTTGTACTCGGGCACGTAAGCGAGCGAGGCTTCGTAGTTCATGATTGCGCTCTGCGCATCCGCAAGACCGTCGCAAGCGTCCGGCAATGCCGCGTCCGTGACCGTCGCGCCCGCTGCCTCCAGCAAGCGCGCGGCATCGGTCAGCGCCTGACGCGCTGCCGGCGTCGCTGCATCCCAGTAAGGCGTCGTGCAAACGCCAACCCTCAGCCGGCCGCCCCCTTCGATCACGAACTCGCGGTGCGCAAGAATTCCCACGAAGAACGCCGCATCGTCGACGCTGCGGGTCAGCACGCCAATGGTGTCGAGACTGGGCGACAACGGCTTGACACCGGCCGTGGGCAGCGTCCCGAACGTGGGCTTGTAGCCGATGATTCCGCAGAACGATGCCGGCCGCACGATCGATGCCGCAGTCTGCGTGCCGAATGCCACCGGTGCCATGCCGGAGGCCACCGCCGCCGCGGAGCCGCTCGACGATCCGCCCGGCGTGTGCGGTTGGCTCAAGTCGGGCGAGCGGGGGTTGACCGTCGGCCCCGGTTTGAACGTCGCGAATTCGGTCGTCACGGTCTTGCCGAGCACGACCCCACCCGCCGCGCGTACGGCGCCCACCACGGCTGCATCGGTCACGGGCCGATGCGCCTCATAAATCGGCGAGCCATAGCCGCTCGGCATGTCCGCGGTATCCATCACGTCCTTGACGGCGACGGGCACCCCCGCAAGCAGCCCCGGCGCCCCGCCCCCGGCGTCAACGGCGCGCGCCTGACTGAGCGCCTGAGCCGCGTCGAAGTATTTCCATGCGTGCAGCGCCGGCTCCTGTGCCTCAATGCGTTCAACGTAAGCACGTGTCACCGCTTCCGCGTTCAATGTGCGCTGCGCCACCCGCTGCGCGAGCTCGCGCACGCTCAACGAAAGAATGTCAGTCATGAAAAGCGTCCTCGGTCAGGCGAAGTACGCGGCGCGCACTTCATTGTTTTCGGCCAATTGCTGCGCGCTGCCGGACGCCACGACGCGCCCTTGCGACAGCACATAGCCATAGTGGGAAATCGCCAGTGTCTGGTGTGCGTTCTGCTCCACAAGCAACACGGTCGTGCCAAGCTCGTTGATCCGTTTAATCACCTTGAAGTTCTCTTTGACGAACAAAGGTGACAACCCGAGCGACGGCTCGTCGATGACGAGCAGTTCGGGCGCGGCCATCAGGCCGCGCCCGATCGAGACCATCGCCTGCTCGCCACCCGACATCGTGCCTGCAAGCTGGCGCGCGCGCTCGGCGAGGCGCGGAAAGATCTCGTAGACGCCCGCGATCCGTTCCCGCACTTGCGTGCCGCCCTGTTCGAGATAGGCGCCGAGCATTAGGTTCTCCTCGACGCTCATGCGCGGAAAGACTTTGCGCCCTTCCGGAATGCATGCGATTCCACGCGCCACGATGCGATGGGTTTTCTCGCCGGCGAGATCGGCCCCCTTCCACAGCACCTGTCCGGCACGCGCTGGCGTAAGGCCCAAGATCGAGCGGATCAGCGTGGTCTTGCCTGCACCGTTGGCGCCGAGAATGCAGGTGATCTTGCCCGGCACGACATCGATGGAGACGTCGTGCAGGACGTCGACCTTGTCATAACCCGTGCGCAGATTGCGGATCTGCAGACCGCTCATGCCGACTCTCCCAGATAAGCTGTTTGAACGACCGGGTCCGCCGTGATTTGCGCAAAGCTGCCGTCGGCGATCTTCTTGCCGTAGCTGAATACGATGCAGCGGTCCGTTACCCGTTCGATCACGTTCATTTCGTGTTCGATCAATACGATTGTCAGATTCCGCAGCTTGCCGCGTACTTCGAGGATGTCGTCCATCAGCTCGTGGGTCTCGTCGTGCGTCATGCCGGCCGACGGTTCATCGAGCAGCAGCAGTTGCGGACCGCTCATCAAGGCACGACACACCTCGATGCGACGCCGGTCGATCATCGAAAACGTGCCGACCGGCTCGAACAGCCGATCGACGAGCGGCGGACTGAAGATCTCGAGCAGCTGGCGCACCCGATCGACGGCCCGATCATATTCGGCGCGAAACGCCTTGCGTCGAAACAGATTGAAAAACATGCCGCGCTGCAAATGCTGGTAATCGCCGATGACGATGTTATCGAACACGGTCAACGGCAACGACAGGCGCGAGCGCTGAAACGTGCGCGCAACGCCCGTGCGGTAAATTTCCTGCGGACTGAGCCCTGTGAGGACTTTGTCGTTAAAGCGGATCGTGCCGGCGCTTGCCTTGTATACGCCCGTCAGCACATTGAAAAACGTGGTCTTGCCCGATCCGTTCGGCCCGAGCAGACCGAGCACTTCGCCGGCACGAATGTCGAGCGCAAGGTTGTCGAGCGCGGTGAGTCCGCCAAAGCGCATCGTCAGGCCTTGCACGTGCACGAGCGGTTGGGGTGCGGTCATCGCGATACCTCATTGCCGAAGAACTGCCGGGTGCGGCGCGGCAGCAGCCCGTCGGGGCGGAACAACAGAATTGCAATCACCACCACGGCATAGAACAGAAACCGATATTCCTGGATGAACTGCAGTTTTTGCGGCAGCACCAGCACGATGAAGGCCGCCGGCACTAAACCGACCGGGTTGCCAAGGCCGCCGAGCACGGCGATCGAAACCAGCAGCAACGAATCGCTGAACGTGAAATTGTCGGGCGACACGAAGCCGGTCATCATCCCGTACACGCTGCCTGCCACGCCCGCGAGAAAATTACCGAGCATGAATGCCACCACTTTCCATCGTGCGATGTGAATGCCGAAGGTGGCCGCCGCCGTCTCGTCGGTGCGCACCATGTCCATGCTGAGTCCGATCCACGATCTTTCGAGCGTCTTCACAACCCAATAGGCCGCGCCGAATATCACCAGGCTGAGCAGCGCATAGGGGACGTAGAACGACACGTCGTTGTCGAACAGCTCGAAGCCGTCGCTGAATGAGTAGCCGAACATCGAAATGCCCGGAAGGCGCAGCCCCTGCGGCCCGCCCAGCACGTTGTTCACTTCGACGAAGGTCTGAAACAGAATGCCGAACGCAATGGTCACGAGTGCCGCGTAGTGGCCACGCGTGCGCAGCACCGGCAGTATCAGAATCGAGCCGATCGCGGCGGTGACTACGCCTGACAAAACAATCAGCAAAAGGTGCGAAATTCCCGTATGCGCGGCCAGCACGGCAATCGTATAGCTGCCAATTCCGAAGAACGCGGCACCCGCGAAGTTGGCCACGCCCGCATATCCGAACTGTACGGTCAGACCGAGGCAGGCGGTCGAAAACAGCAATACGGTGCACAGGAGCAGCAATGCATAGTGAACGTTGTAGAACGCACAAATCAGCGCAAGTGTGCCGATCAGTGCGCACCACGGGCCGGTACGCGGGCTCGAGCGCGTGGCAGACTGGATTCGTCCGGCAACGCCCAGGCGGCTCGCTGCAAATACCGCCACCGCACCTATCACAAGCAACCCGCAAACTTCGATTTGCGACTGCGCCTGCAGGAAGAGCCACACATAAACAGTCACGATCATGGCCAGCGCGATCTGGATGGCGACACCGCCGCGGCGGCTCGCAAGAGAGGTGGTCATCGTACTCATACTCGTTCGCTCGCTCGCTCGGCAATCAGTCCCGTCGGTTTGAACGCCATCAGAATGATGACGACAGCGAACGCGAACACATCCTTGTAAGCGCTCGGTATCTGCGGGACCAGTGCGGGCAGCGCGGCGCTGCCGAACACCTCGAGACCGGCGAACAGGAAGCCGCCGATAATCGCGCCGTACAGGTTACCGAGCCCGCCTAGGATCGCAGCGGAAAACCCGATGACACCGAGCAGCAATCCTTCATTGAAATTGATCTCGTTGTAGTAAAGACCGTTCATCACGCCGGCCAGCGCCGCCATGCCCGAGCCCAACCCGAACGTCAGCAAAACGACTGCCCCGAAGTTGATGCCCATGAGGCGTGCGGTCTCTCCATCTTGCGCCACGGCGCGAATGGACAGGCCAAGCCGGGTGCGCGTAATAAGCAGGTGCAGCGCAACGATCGCGACGATTCCGGCCAAGAGGAGGATCAGGTTATCGACGCGCAGCGCGAACCCGCCCAGCTTCACAAACGAAGTGGGCAACAGCGCCGGGAACGGCTTCGGATTGGCGCCATCCGGATAAAAGAGGCGCACGCACTCGCGCAGCACCGAACCGAGCATCAGTGTCGCCAACAAGGTATTGAGCGGCGGCGCCCGATGCAGCGGAAGAATCAAAAAATGAGCGATCGCCGCTCCCAGCAGGCCCGTCACAATCACGGCGCAGAGCACTACTGCCACCAGTTGCAGCCACGGCGAATGGATGCCGAGTGCCGACACCCCGAGCGAGGCGGCCAGCCCGGCGAATGCGCCGAGCATCAGCACGTCGCCGTGCGAAAACTGGATCGCATCGAGCACGCCGAAAAACAACGTAAATCCAACTGCGACCATGGCGTAAATCACGCCGAGCATCAGCCCGTTTACCAAGTACTGCCCTAACGCATCCATCTTTGCCTCATCAAGCATCCCACCCAGCCGAGCAACGCGAAAACCGCGCAGCGATCGATCGGGGCCCAAGCCGCGCCTTTCACGCGGCCTCGATCCCCGATTGATGCCTATCACCGATTACATACCTTTAAGCTTGCGCTGCCCTTTCGCGTAAGCGCTGTCCTCCCAGATCACCCACTTGCCGTCCTGCGCAACATACTTGCTCACGAGCGGCACGATGTTCTGGCGATGATCGTCGAATGTGACCTTGCCGATGATCGTATCGATGTTACTGGTCTGGTTCAGCGTGTCGCGCACCTTGTGGCGGTTCGGTCCGTCCTTCTCGACGGCGTCGATAATCAAATTGGTCGCCACGAACGCGAACGCGCCATACGCCTCCGGCGGCTCGCTGTACTTCTGCTTGGCGTACTGAGTCAGAAAGTAAGCGCCGCCGGGCAGCTTGTCGGTAGGCGCCCCCTCGAGGAATGACAGCGAGCCTTCGGCAAGGGGCTTGCCGACGCCGTCGATATACGCGTCGGACTTGATCCCGGAAGTGCCTTCGAATTGCGCGTCGATACCGAGCTTCTCCATTTGCGTGCGCAAGCGCACGCCAATCGGCGTGAGACCGCCGAAATACACGACTTGCGGCTTGAGCGCCTTGATTTTGGTGAGCTCGGAGGTGAAGTCCTGCTGGTCCCCGGACACGCCGATGTCGGCAAGAATCTGACCGCCATCCTTCGTCAGCGCCTCGCTGAAATACTTGTTATGTCCGTTGCCGTAGTCGGTCGTATCGTGAATGATCACGAACTTCTTGTAGCCCAGGCCTGTCATGAATTTCGCAGCGACTTGGCTCTGATTGATCAAGGTGCCGTTGACGCGGTGTACTTCCTTGTAGTTGTTGGCGTATGTAACATCGGGAAGCACGGCGCCCCACACCACGACCGGCAGGTTGAAGCGGTGGTAGACGTCCACGCTCGCCACCGCGACGGCCGAACAGAAGTCCGTCACGCCCGCAACGATGCTGTTGTCCGACGCGGCCTGCGTCGCGACCTGCACGCCCACGTTCGGTTTGCATTCGCTATCCAGCGCAACGAGTTGGTACTGATATTTGGTTTTCGGATCCGCATTGCGCAACCGCACGGCAAGATCCGCGGAGTTGCGCCCGCCCAGGCCGATCGATGACACACCGCCCGTCAGCGGGCCGATAAACGCAATCTTGACGATTTCCTTCGCGGAAACCGAACCTGCGAACAGCGACAAGCCGAGCGCGGCGAGCCCCATTACCTTCGAAAGCTTCTTCAAGCGCACCAACATTCCCCTTTCATTGCATTCAGTAAATTGGAACCGCATTCCAGTAGCTTGAATGCG
>JAXDQB010000258.1:0-3324 GCA_034668065.1 Paraburkholderia sp. | reverse complement strand
TGATGAAATCGATGCAGTCGGTCGTCATCGCGGCGCCGGCATGGGTGGTGGCAACGATGAGCGTGAGCAAACGCTGAACCAAATGCTCGTCGAAATGGACGGATTCGAGGCGAACTCAGGCGTGATCGTCATCGCGGCGACCAACCGCTCGGATGTGCTGGATAAGGCATTGCTGCGTCCGGGCCGCTTCGATCGCCAGGTCTATGTCGGCCTGCCCGACATTCGCGGTCGTGAACAGATCCTGAAGGTGCATCTGCGAAAGGTGCCGATCTCCAACGATGTCGACGCAGCCGTTATTGCGCGGGGTACACCGGGCTTCTCGGGTGCCGATCTTGCCAACCTCGTCAACGAAGCAGCACTTTTCGCCGCGCGGCGCGGCAAGCGCATCGTGGAAATGCAGGACTTCGAGGACGCGAAGGACAAGATCTTCATGGGGCCAGAGCGCAAATCGGCTGTCATCCGCGAAGAAGCCAAGCGCGCCACGGCGTATCACGAGGCTGGCCACGCGGTTGTCGCGAAGCTGCTGCCGAAGGCCGATCCGGTTCACAAGGTCACGATCATTCCGCGCGGGCGGGCACTCGGCGTCACCTGGCAATTGCCGGAGCACGACAACGAAACCTACTCAAAGGATTATCTGCTCGATCGTCTGGCGATCCTGTTCGGCGGGCGTGTCGCCGAGGAGGTGTTCCTGAACCTTATCAGCACCGGCGCCTCTGACGATTTCAACAAGGCGACGCAGACTGCACGTGCGATGGTGACGCGCTTCGGCATGACTGACGCGCTCGGCACGATGGTCTATGCCGATGATGAAAATGACGGCTCGCCCTTTGGGCGTGGTTTCACGCGCACAATCTCCGAGGCCACGCAGCAGAAGGTCGATGCGGAAATCCGCCACGTGCTCGACGATCAGTACAAGCTTGCGCGGCGTCTGCTCGAGGAGAACCGAGACAAGGTCGAGGCGATGACGGCGGCGTTGATGGAGTGGGAGACGATCGATGCCGATCAGATCAACGACATCATGGCAGGCCGGCCGCCGCGCTCGCCAAAGAGCGTCTCGCCAGCCGATACTTCATCGGGCAGCAGCCCGGGCCCAGGCGCCGAAGTCAAGCCAGGCAGCGCCACCGCGCCCGCTTAAGAGCCAGAGTGGAGCAAACTACGGGCCGGTGCGATTGCGCACCGGCCCGTTTTTTGTTCCTAGGAGGTCAGCGTTCGCGCCGCTTTGTGCGAGTGTTTCTTTGCCCCGTCTCCGTGTCCACTCCCGATTTTTCTCGTCGTCCGATGCCCGAGCCGCTGCAGTGCGGGCGTTACACGCTGGCGTTTGAACGCCCGCTGGTGATGGGGATCCTCAACGTCACGCCCGATTCCTTTTCCGACGGCGGGCGGTATGTCGCCCGTGACGACGCGCTGCGTCAAGCCGAGCGGATGCTGCGTGAGGGTGCCGACATTCTCGACATCGGCGGCGAGTCGACACGGCCAGGCGCGCCGGCCGTTGCGCTCGACGAAGAACTCGCGCGCGTGATGCCGATCGTCGAGGCGCTGCGCGACGCGGGCGTGCCGCTCTCGGTCGACACATACAAGCCGGAGGTGATGCGTGCCGCACTGGCTGCTGGCGCAGACCTCATCAACGACGTCTGGGGTTTCCGACGTCCTGGCGCGATTGACGTCGTGCGCGAGAGCCGTTGCGGGCTTTGCGTCATGCATATGCTTGGGGAGCCGCAAACGATGCAGCGCGGCAGTCCCGACTATCTCGATGTCGTTGCCGACGTGCGCGCGTTCTTGACCGAACGCGTCGACGCGCTGATGCACGCCGGAGTCGCCAAGGCGCGGATCAGTGTCGACCCAGGCTTTGGCTTCGGGAAATCGACGCTCGAACATAATTACGCGCTCCTCGCACATCTGGCAGAAACGGCGCCACCCGTACGGGACGGCGCTGCGCCGTTTCCGATTTTGGCGGGAATGTCGCGCAAGTCGATGTTGGGCGCAGTGACCGGGCGTGCGACGCCGCCAGAGCGCGTTGCGGCGAGCGTGGCCGGCGCCGTATGCGCGGCCGAGCGCGGCGCGTCGATCATTCGCGTGCACGATGTCGCGCAGACCGTCGACGCGCTCAAGGTGTGGGCGGCAGTGAGGGACGCGGCCCGGGCCAGGGTGGCCGAACGCGGCGAAACAATATCAATTGAGCAACACCGATAAGGAGAATATCGATGGCACGTCGTTATTTCGGTACCGATGGTATTCGCGGAAAAGTCGGCGAAGCGCCCATTACGCCGGATTTCGTGTTGCGGCTCGGCTATGCGGCGGGCAAGGTGTTGGCCGGCGCCGATCGTTGGGCGAAGCCTGGCTCGCGGCCTACGGTGCTGATAGGCAAAGACACGCGCGTTTCGGGGTACATGCTAGAGGCGGCGCTTGAAGCGGGTTTTTCCGCCGCGGGCGTGGACGTCATGCTTGCGGGGCCGATGCCAACGCCGGCCGTCGCGTATCTGACGCGTGCGCTGCGCCTCGCGGCAGGTGTCGTCATCAGTGCTTCGCACAATCCGTACTATGACAACGGCATCAAGTTCTTCAGCGCAGACGGCAACAAGCTGCCTGACGAGGTCGAGTTGCAAATCGAAAACCAGCTCGAAGCGCCGCTCGACTGCGCGCCCTCCGAACGCCTCGGTAAGGCGCGACGGCTCGACGACGCAGCCGGACGCTACATCGAGTTTTGCAAGAGCACTTTTCCCGCGGCGTTCGACCTGCACGGGCTCAAGCTCGTCGTCGATTGCGCGCATGGCGCGGCTTACCATATCGCGCCGCACGTATTTCATGAACTCGGCGCCGACGTCATCTCGATCGGCGTTGCGCCGAACGGCTTCAATATCAACGATGGCGTAGGCGCGACGGCGCCGGACGCGCTCGTGCACGCGGTGCGCGCGAATCGGGCCGACCTTGGCATTGCGCTGGACGGGGATGCCGACCGCTTGCAGATCGTCGATGCGAGCGGGCGTTTGTACAACGGCGACGAGCTGCTCTATGTGCTCGTCAAGGATCGCATCGCGACCGACGGGCAGGTGCCCGGCGCCGTCGGCACCCTGATGACGAACATGGCGGTGGAAGTTGCGCTGGCGCGTGAAGGCGTGCCCTTCGTCCGTGCTCCGGTGGGCGACCGCTATGTGCTCGAGCAGTTGCGCGAGCGCGGCTGGCAGCTCGGCGCCGAAGGCTCCGGCCACATTTTGTCGCTGGATCGTCATTCGACGGGCGACGGCATCGTCTCCGGGTTGCTTGTTCTGGCTGCGATCAAGCGTAGCGGGCGGACGCTCGCCGAACTTCTCGCGGACGTCACACTTT
>JAXDQB010000257.1:0-3976 GCA_034668065.1 Paraburkholderia sp. | reverse complement strand
AAGGACCTCGCGCTCGATCGCTCGATGATCCCGCTCGGTTCGTGCACGATGAAGCTGAACGCGACTTCGGAGATGCTGCCCGTCACGTGGCCCGAGTTCGGCCGCATTCATCCGTTCGCGCCGGCGGAACAGACGGTTGGCTATCGTGAAATGATCGACCAGCTCGAGCAGATGCTCGTGGCCGCAACCGGTTACGCGGCCGTCTCGCTGCAGCCGAATGCCGGGTCTCAGGGCGAATATGCAGGACTGCTGATCATTCGCGCCTATCACGAGTCGCGCGGCGAGGCTGATCGCGACGTCTGCCTGATTCCCGCTTCGGCGCACGGCACGAATCCGGCATCGGCGCAAATGGCCGGCATGAAGGTGGTCGTCGTTGCCTGCGACGCGCAGGGTAACGTCGATATCGGCGACCTGAAGGCTAAGGCGGCCGAGCATGCGGACAAGCTTGCGGCAATCATGATCACGTACCCCTCGACGCATGGCGTGTTCGAGCAGAACGTGCGCGAGATCTGCGAGATCGTGCATGCGCACGGCGGGCAGGTGTATGTGGACGGCGCGAACATGAACGCGATGGTCGGTCTGACCGCACCGGGGCAGTTTGGCGGCGACGTGTCGCACCTCAACTTGCACAAGACGTTTTGCATTCCGCACGGCGGCGGCGGGCCGGGCGTTGGTCCTGTCGCAGTCGGGCCGCATCTTGCGCAGTTCCTCCCGAATCAGACATCCTCGGGCTATCGCCGCGCGCAAAGCGGCATCGGCGCGGTATCGGCGGCGCCGTACGGATCGGCGTCAATTTTGCCGATTTCGTGGATGTATATCGCGATGATGGGCGCGTCGAACCTCACGGCCGCCACCGAAGTCGCTATCCTCAACGCGAACTACGTTGCCAAGAAGCTTTCGCCGCACTATCCGGTTCTTTACTCGGGCCCGGGCGGCCTCGTCGCGCACGAGTGCATTCTCGATCTGCGCCCGCTCAAGGACGCGAGCGGCATTTCGGTGGACGACGTTGCGAAGCGCCTTGCCGACTACGGATTCCACGCCCCGACGATGAGCTTCCCCGTTCCGGGCACGCTGATGGTCGAGCCGACCGAATCCGAATCGAA
Organism: Paraburkholderia sp.; assembly: GCA_034668065.1. GTDB lineage: Bacteria > Pseudomonadota > Gammaproteobacteria > Burkholderiales > Burkholderiaceae > Trinickia. The sequence goes on along the minus strand of JAXDQB010000257.1, from coordinate 2,873 downwards.
GGAGGAACTCGATCGCTTCATCGAAGCGATGGTTGCCATTCGCGAGGAAATCCGCGCGGTTGAGACGGGCCAAGCCGATCGCGAGGACAACGCGCTCAAGCATGCACCGCATACGGCGGCTGTGGTCACGGCCAACGAATGGGCGCATGCGTATTCGCGCGAAGCGGCGGCTTACCCGCTGCCCTCGCTCGTCGGGAAGAAATACTGGCCGCCTGTCGGCCGTGCGGACAACGCGTATGGAGACCGCAACCTCTTCTGCTCCTGCTTGCCTATTGCCGACTACGCGTAACCGATTCGCCGCGCCCCGGGCCGCTTCGCGCGGACCGGGCGTGTCCGCTCTTTCTCGCTTTTTATAGGCTGTTGGGCCCGAATACCGGCTAACATCTCACTCCGCGATTAAGCTAGAGAAGGAGCGACGCATGGTGCGAGTGGTGCCGCCGCCGACTGGGCGCAGGACATACGAACCCGGTGCCCGAACCCGGCGTAGATGGGGTAAGCGTGCGTCGCCCTGGCTCTGGCTCTTTGCCTGCGTGGCCGCGGCCGCGCCGCTTGGCACCGCGCGCGCCGCGATGAATTTGTGCGCCGCGCCGGCGTTGCAGACGAGCGAGCGCACCAATGCGGCACCCGGCGTCGAAGCGCTCATGAAGAGCGTTGCAGCGCGGTTGGGCGAGGTGCCGAGACCGCTTGTCCGGTTGCATACCGAGGGCACGCTGCCGCACGAGGACATCTATGACGAGAGCGTCGAAGCGGAAAACGATCTCCGCCTGATGCGCGATGCGGCGCTTGTCTGGCGCGCAACGGGCGACGAGCGCTACCTTAGGCTCGTCGATCGGTTCCTGCTCGCTTGGGTAACCACTTATCGGCCGAGCTTCAATCCCATCGACGAGACGCACCTCGGCGCGATGATCCTTGCCTACGACCTGACCGCGAGCGCCTTGCCGGTCAAGACGCGCAACGCGACGGCGGCGTTCATCACGGCGCTCGCGAACGGCTACATCGCACGGATCGACGCGCAGCCGCGTCCGCTTGCCGGCACGTATCGGAACAACTGGGAGAGCCATCGCGTGAAGCTCGTGGCGATGGCCGCATTCACGCTTGACGACCGCAAGCTCATCAATGCGGCGCAGCGACTTTTCCTCGAACAGATCGGCAACAACATCGCGCCCAATGGCTCGACAGTCGATTTCTCGGAGCGCGACGCGCTCCATTACGTCAACTTCGATCTCGAGCCGCTCGTCTTTGCTGCGTTGGCGGCGCGCCGGCACAACCGCAATTGGCTGATTGAGCGCGGCAAAAATGGCGCTTCGCTCGCGCTTGGGCTGGACTGGCTGGTGCCGTATGCGCTTGGCGAGAAGACGCACGAGGAGTTCGTGAATTCGAGCGTGCCGTTCGATGCAACTCGGCGCGAGGCCGGCATGCCGGGCTTTGGGGGACAATGGGATCCGAAGCGTTCGGCCGAGCTCTTTCATCTTGCGGCGCGGTTATCGGGGCGCTATGCCTCGGTTGCGCTGCAGGTATCGCCGGCGCCTCCCGCCTGGGTTGGAGTGTGCTTGCCGCTGGCGGCGCGCTGATCGGGGTGATGGCCGGTTCGGGATTTTTATCGAATTTCGGGAGCACGTATGGCAGTCAGCGTATTCGACCTCTTCAAAATCGGTATCGGCCCATCGAGCTCGCATACGGTGGGGCCGATGCGCGCTGCGCTCCTCTTCGCGCAGGGGCTCGAGCGTGACGGCTTGCTTGAGCCGAGCGCATCGGTCAAGGTTGAGCTTTACGGCTCGCTGGGTGCCACCGGCAAAGGGCACGGCACGGATCGCGGCGTCATGCTCGGCCTTATGGGGGACGCCCCCGACACGGTTGATCCCGACACGATCGCCGCGCGTCTCGAAACAGTGCGGACGTCCCGGCGCCTTGCGCTTCTTGGCAAGCACGAGATCGACTTCGTGCCGAAGGAGCAGATCGCCTTCTATCGTCAGGCGTTGCCCGAGCATCCCAACGGCTTGAAGCTGCGGGCGCTCGATGCGGCCGGCGCGACGCTGCGCGAGGCGACGTATCTGTCGGTGGGCGGGGGTTTTGTCGTAACGGCGGGTGCGGCCAATACGAAGGTGCTCTCGGCCGTCGATCGGCTTGCGCATTCGTTTCGCAGCGGCAACGAGCTGTTGGCGCTCTGCGAATCAACGGGCAAGACGGTCGCGCAACTGATGTGGGAGAACGAGCGCGCGTGGCATACGGACGAACAAACGCGCGCCGGCCTTCTGAAAGTCTGGGACGTCATGCAATCGTGCGTGGCGCGCGGCTGCGGCATCGGCAACCCCGACGCCGACGGCACCCTGCCGGGGCCATTTCAGGTGAAGCGCCGGGCGCCGCAGCTTTATCGCGCGCTTGTCGGCAATCCGGAGCAGGCGCTGCGCGATCCGCTCTCGATGGTCGACTGGATCAACCTCTATGCGATCGCGGTCAACGAAGAAAACGCCGCGGGCGGACGCGTCGTGACGGCGCCGACGAACGGCGCCGCTGGCATCATTCCTGCGGTCCTTCACTACTACACGCGCTTCGTGCCGGGCTCGAACGAGCAGGGCGTTGTCGATTTCCTGATGACGGCGGCCGCGATCGGCATCCTCTACAAGCTCAATGCGTCGATTTCGGGTGCCGAGGTGGGTTGCCAGGGCGAGGTGGGCGTTGCCTGCTCCATGGCGGCGGGCGCGCTTGCCGCGGTAATGGGCGGCACGCCTAAGCAAGTCGAGAATGCCGCCGAAATTGGCATGGAACACAACCTTGGGCTTACCTGCGATCCGGTGGGCGGCATGGTGCAAATTCCGTGCATCGAGCGCAATGCGATGGCTTCGGTAAAAGCGGTCAATGCGGCACGCATGGCA
>JAXDQB010000256.1:0-8117 GCA_034668065.1 Paraburkholderia sp. | reverse complement strand
ACGACGTAACGAATGCCCGGCACGGTTAGCGACGTTTCAGCGACGTTAGTTGCAAGCACGATGCGGCGTGCGTTCGACGACTTGAAGACTCGCGCCTGGTCCGCGGCCGAAAGTCGCGCGAAAAGCGGCAGGATCTCCGTGTGCGGCGGATGGTGCTTGCGCAGCGCCTCGGCTGTGTCACGAATCTCGCGCTCGCCAGGCAAGAAGACGAGCACGTCGCCCTGCCCCTCGCGACAAAGCTCATCGACGGCATCGACTATCGCATCCGTCAATTCGCGCTGCGCTTCCCGGGCTGCGGAGCGCTCGCCCTTGGCGCCGTCTCCCTTATCGCCCTTATCGCTTTTTTCGCCCTTATCGCCCTTATCGCCCTTATCGCCCTTATCGCCCTTATCGCCCTTATCGCCCTTATCGCCCTTGGCTGCCCGCTCGCGCCCCGCGGTCCGCTCGTCCTCGATCGGCCGGTAGCGCATCTCAACGGGATAAAGCCGCCCGCTGACCTCGATCACGGGCGCTGGCTTCTCATTGGTCCCAAAATGCCGGGCAAAGCGCTCCGCGTCGATGGTTGCCGAAGTGACAATTAGCTTCAGATCGGACCGCTTCGGCAAAACCTCTTTCAGATAGCCAAGCAGGAAATCGATGTTGAGGCTGCGCTCATGCGCTTCGTCGATGATGAGGGTGTCGTAAGCCCGCAACAATGGATCGGTTTGCGTTTCGGCAAGCAGGATGCCGTCGGTCATCAGCTTGACCGAGGCGCCGGCCGCCAGATTGTCGGTGAACCGGACCTTGTAGCCGACCACTTCGCCGAACGGCGTGCCGAGCTCCTCCGCAATGCGCCGCCCGGTCGCCGCCGCCGCAATTCGGCGCGGCTGCGTGTGGCCGATGAGGCCCGCGCCGCCCGCACCGCGCCCGCGCCCAAGCGCGAGGCAGATCTTCGGCAGCTGCGTGGTTTTTCCCGAGCCGGTTTCGCCCGAGACGATCACGACCTGGTTATCGCGGATGGCGCGCGCAATCTCCTCGCGCCGCGCCGAAACAGGCAGCTCGGCGGGGAAGGCGATCGGCGGAACAGGATTAGGCGGAATCTGCGCGGCTCGCGGGCCGCGCTCGCGGTCCGCTCGCGACGTGCGCGGCGGCTTGCTGCCGGCAGCCGCCGGACTATTGGGTACGTTCGACATGGGGGCGCATTATAATCCCGGCATGAATGCTCAAACCGACCTCGTTTCCGTGCCAGACTCGCCGCAGGAGCCCGTCGCCAGCCGGCAGGCTGCGGCGCAGCCCGCCTTGGACCACGCGCAGTTCGTCGACTGGATGCGCTCGGTCGCTCCGTACATCCACGCGTTCCGCAACAAGACGTTCGTCGTGGGGTTCGGTGGCGAAGTTGTCCATCAGGGTTTGCTCAACGCGCTCGTCTCGGACGTGGCGCTGTTGCAGGCGATGGGCATCCAGATCGTGCTCGTGCACGGTTCGCGGCCGCAGGTCGAGGAGCAGATGAACCTGCACGGCGTACGATCCGAGTTCTCGCACGGCATGCGCATCACGGATGCGCGCGCGCTCGAATCGGCGAAGGAAGCAGCGGGCGAAGTGCGGCTCGACATCGAAGCCGCGATCAGCCAGGGCCTGCCGAACACGCCGATGGCGCATGCGCACATCAGCGTCGTGTCGGGCAACTTCGTGACTGCGCGGCCAGTCGGTATTCTCGACGGCGTTGATTTCGCGCATACCGGCGTCGTGCGCAAAATCGATGCCGAATCGATCCGTCACTCGCTGGCGAGCCGCAAGATCGTGCTGCTCTCCCCGCTTGGCTTCTCGCCGACGGGCGAGGCGTTCAACCTTTCGATGGAGGATGTGACCTCAGCCGCGGCCATTGCCTTGCGCGCCGACAAGATCATTTTCCTCACCGAGACGCCAGGGCTCATGGACGAAAGCGGCAAGCTCGTCGCGGAAATGTCGCTCGACGAAGCGTACCGGCTGCACGAGAGCGGCGAAATCAAGGGCGACGCGGGGTTTTATCTGAAGCACGCCGTGCGCGCGTGCCGCGGCGGAGTGCCGCGTGCGCACATTATTCCGTACTCGCTCGACGGCAGTTTGCTGCTTGAGCTGTTCATGCACGACGGCGTCGGCACGATGATTTCCTACGAGAATCTCGAAAGCCTTCGCGAGGCAACGCCGGATGACGTCGGCGGCATTCTGACGCTGATCGAGCCGCTCGAGACGGACGGCATACTGGTCAAGCGAGGTCGTCACCAAATCGAACGCGACATCGATCATTTTTCGGTGATCGAGCACGACGCTGTTCTCTTCGGGTGCGCAGCTCTTTACCCCTACCCGCAGGAGCGCATCGGTGAAATGGCGTGCCTGACCGTCGCGCCCGACGCCCAAGGTGCGGGCGACGGCGAGCGGCTCCTGAAACGGATCGAGCAGCGGGCGCGGGCTCGCGGTCTCACGCGTATCTTCGTGCTGACGACTCGCACCGAGCACTGGTTTTTGAAACGCGGCTTTGTGAAGGCCAGCGTGGACGATCTGCCCGAGGACCGTCGGCGTCTCTATAACTGGCAGCGCAAATCGTTCGTGCTGATGAAGCATCTCTGAGCGTGGCGCGTCGCCTAAAACCACCCCCACATCGACAATTCAGGAGCAATTCACGATGACTCGCATGGTTCAATGCGCGAAGCTTGGCAAGGAAGCCGAAGGGCTCGATTTTCCGCCGCTGCCGGGCGAGCTCGGCAAGCGTCTTTACGAAAACGTATCGAAGGAAGCTTGGCAAGCTTGGCTGAAGCATCAGACGATGCTGATCAATGAAAACCGGCTGAACATGGCCGATCCGCGCGCGCGTCAGTATTTGGTGAAGCAGACCGAGAAATTCTTCTTCGGCGAAGGCGCCGACCAGGCCGCCGGCTACGTGCCGCCGACCCAGGGCTGACACGCCAGCCCTGGACCGCCAGGCCGGTTCGCGGTTTGTCCGCGAACCGTTCAGCCAAGCGGTGCGCCGATAAATTCGGGCAGCGCCTCGGCCCTTTCCGAGAATGCGGCAAGCGCCGGGTATCGCGCCGGATCAACCTTGCCGACCAAAATGTACTGAGTAAAGCGCCAAGCCGCAGCCACTGTGATGTCGGGCTGCATGAGCCGCTCGCCCATCAGCCAGCCCGACGGCGCGCCCGCACTGATGTCGCGCTCCAACACATCGTAAGCCGCAGTCAATTGAGCGTTTACCCGATCGAGCCACGGCCGGTGCTGCTTGTCGGCGGGGCGCAGGTTTTCCTCGTAGACGATCTGCACCGTCTTTTCGCAAGCCGCGAGCCCGAACCCGATTAAATGCAATGCGCGCTGCCGGGCGGCTGCCTGCTGCGGCATCAAACGCTGCGCAGGCGCGACCTTGTGATCGAGGTGATCGAGAATCAGGCTTGAATCGATGAGTAAGGTGCCATCGTCTTCAATTAGCGTTGGCGCCTTCACGACGGGGTTCACTTCGGCGAACGCTTCGAAATGGCGAAACACCGACACCGCACGGTGTTCGAACGCAATCCCAAGCACGGCCATCGAAACCGCCACACGGCGCACGTAAGGTGAATCGAGCATGCCGATCAGTTGCATTGACGCCTCTCGTCTGAGGGAAGGGAACGACGACTCTAACAGGCGACGGCTGCATTGTTAACCGAATTCGATTAAAGACTGCGAAGTACGGTCGAACAGAAAATTAGCTTCCGGCCGAGTTATTTTCGCCTCACATCAGGACGGACCGTCTTATCCCGGCTCCACCTAGCAGATCTGCTAGGTTCTTGCGTCACCTCTGCGACTATTCTTCTCGAGATGAATCGCTTGCAATTCACATACGCGGAGAAAATCATGACGGAAAAATTTGTCTGGGATGCTCACGGCGACCAAATATATTCGAGCGAGTACGGCACCCAGAAGCTGACGGGCGAGTACTTTAGCAAAGAACCCGCGACGTCATTTTCAATGAATGCGGATGGCCAGACCTTAACGCTTCTTCCGTCGGCTTCATCGGTATGGGGTACCAGGCATGATGTGACACTCAAGCCGGTCGAAATTAACCTCGAACGCGGATCGCTAGCGCTTAGACCCGACGATAAAACGAACAACGGGGAGCCCGTGAATTTCACAATGGGACCCTTCCTGCATAAACAAACAACCGGACTTCCTAGCGTCAAACTGTCTATCACGGAGGGCGACTTCACCCTTACCGGCTTCGACATAGTCCGTGCCGGCGGCGTCGGCCGAAATCCGCAGGTCAATCTTAAACTCGATCTGTCAAAAACTGCCTGTTACTCTGTCGACTGTAATTCCTATCACAGCGGCAAGTTTCTATCGATGGCGGACGACTCCACCGCAAAGATCCGGGCCAATGAAATAGTGCTAAAAGACGGCACATACCGGATAAAGCGCGCGCCAGAAAGTGGGGCAGCGAGAAACGAACGCTTTGCGCTCGATGTGGAATCCAAAGACGGCGGCACAATGCATATTAGTGATTTGACGGTGCGTTGCCTGGGCAGCACATTCGCCGTTTTCAAATCAAAGCATTCGACCTTCCATGGCACGAACAAAATTTCGGTTGAAAACGATTCGACCATCACCATCGCGTCCGACAAGCTTTCGGTGGATGAAGAACCGAAAACTGTCTTCCAGATCGAAAAGGGTTCAGGGGAAATCCTCTTCGATACTTACTCAGGAGATTCTCCCTTCGACTTCGATAACAACTCCTATCCTCGAGGCCTTTTCAATTTTATTAAGACGGATGGCAAAACGGGCGACAAAAACATGACGAGTATCCGAATCTTCGGGGTCCATGCCTTTCAGAGACAAAAAATGGAAGACTTGAAAGTCGTGGCGATCGACGGCGTGGCGCTAGACCAATGGAAAAATGTCGTCGATTATCATCAAAACGGCAATTACCTTATCATCTCGCTGAAGCAACCGTAACCAGCATTACACCCGCCCTCGCGCAGCCGGCAAGGGAGCGTGCTCAGGAATAAGGCCATCGCGCTTGAGCGCCGCCCAGAAATCTGACGGAATCGAGGCGCTCATCAGCGCACAGTTCTCGCGGACTTCGCCCGCATTGCGCGCGCCCGCGAGAACCGACGCCACCGGCCGCGGCGCCTTGCAAAATTGCAGTGCGGCCGCTTTGAGATCGATGCCGAATCGTTCGCAGTACGAAATAAGCCGATTCCGCCGGCGCACCATCTGGGCAGGCGCATCGACATATTCGAAGGTAGTTCCACCCGCCAACAAGCCCGAGTTGTAAGGCCCGCCGATGATAATCCGAACCCCTCGCGTATCGCACGCGGGAATCAGCTCATCAAGGGCCGAGGTATCGAGCAGCGTGTAGCGACCCGCCAGCAGAAAAATGTCGGGCTCCGCGTCGCGCAACGTCTTCAGGCACGGCTCGACTCGATTGACGCCCAGCCCCCACGCGCCAATCACCCCTTCGTCGCACAGTTGGGAAAGCGCGCGCATGGCGCCTTCGACAGCGATAGCGTACTGGCGCAGCCAATCGTCGCCGTGCGTGTCGTGAGCAATGTCGTGAATATAGACGACGTCGATGCGATCGAGACCCAGACGTATGAGACTCGCGTCGATCGATCGCCTGACACCGTCGGCGGAATAGTCGTACTCGACGCGAAACGGCAGGCCGCCCACATAGCCGTGCTGCACTTCAGGAACGGATGCGTCGGGAATCAGCAAGCGCCCCACCTTTGTCGATACGACGAATGCATCTCTCGGGTAGCGCGTGAGGCATCGCCCGAGCCGCTGCTCAGATAGACCCGCTCCATACAAAGGCGCCGTATCGAAGTAGCGCACACCGGCGTCCCAAGCAGCCGACAAGGTCTGCTCCGCCTGCGCGTCGGTTACGCGTGAGAAGAGATTGCCCAGCGGCGCCGTGCCCAATCCTAGCGGACTGAATAGGGTGTTCCGTACGCAATGCCGCAACCGTTCGATATTCACTGTATTGCCTCGCATCGTGAATGCGCTTTATTCTTTGAACGTGCGCCGATAATAGCTGCATTCGCTCCTTTTCAACAAAACGATTAGCTCAACGTTTTTTCGGCGCGTGGTTGGCCCAGGTTAACCCGATGGCAGTAGTAATACGGTTTGACATCGCCCACCACCCCATCTAGGCTCACGCCGGAACGTTTGATCCAAGGTTTCGCCAAGCGTTTCGCCAAAACGGTCGGATTCAGTATCGGTACGGGTCCAGAACGGGAAGCGAGAGATGAGTGAGGCTACGAACCACGAGTGCGATCGCCCCGCCGCCCCACTGGTGTCGATCCGCAATCTCGGCAAGTCGTTTCCGGGCGTGCGTGCGCTCGACAACTGCCGGTTCGAGCTATTGCCGGGCGAAGTGCATGCGCTGATGGGCGAGAATGGCGCGGGCAAGTCCACGCTCATGAAAGTGCTCGCGGGCGTCTATCAGAAAGACGAAGGCGAAATTCTCATCGACGGGCGGCCCGTCGACATCCCGGATCCGCGTGCCGCGCAGGCGCTTGGCATCGGAATCGTGCATCAGGAACTGAACCTGATGAACCACCTGAACGCGGCACAAAACATATTTATCGGGCGCGAGCCGCGAGGACGCTTCGGTGTGTTCATCGACGAAGGTGAGCTGAACCGCAAAGCGGCAAAAATTTTCGAACGCATGCGCCTGAAACTCGATCCGCGCACGCCGGTCGGCGAACTGACAGTCGCGAAGCAGCAGATGGTCGAGATTGCGAAGGCGCTCTCATTCGATTCGCGCGTGCTGATCATGGATGAGCCAACCGCCGCCTTGAACAACACGGAGATCGAGGATCTATTTCGCATCATCCGGGAATTGCAATCGCAGGCGGTCGGCATCGTCTATATCTCGCACAAGATGGACGAGCTCAAACAAATTGCCAGCCGCGTGACCGTGATGCGGGACGGCCAGTACGTCGCAACAGTGCCGACTGCCACGACGCCCGTCGAGACCATCATCGGCATGATGGTTGGACGTCAGCTCGATAGCGCCCCTAGACACCCGAGCCACGCGGCCGATATGTCGCCCAACGCGATTACGCTCGATGTGAGGGGCGTCACGCGTGGCACGATTCTCAAGAACGTGAGCTTCACTGTCCGTAAAGGAGAGATTCTGGGCCTGGCCGGCTTGATGGGCGCTGGCCGCACCGAGCTGGCGCGGGCGGTGTTCGGCGCCGATCATCGAGACAGCGGCGACATCTATGTGCACGGCAGAAAAGCGTCGATCCGATCGCCCAGGGACGCGGTGCGTCACGGCATCGGATACCTTTCCGAGGACCGCAAGCAACTCGGTCTAGCGACTGGCCTGGACGTGAAGACCAACGTTGCGCTGTCGAGCCTGAACAGCTTCGTTTCTCACGGCATGTTCCTCGATCGGACGGCGATCCAGCAGGCCGCCGAACGCTTCGTCAAGCAACTGCGCATCAAAACGCCCTCGATCCATCAGCAGGTACGGCTTTTGTCAGGGGGCAATCAGCAGAAGATTGTGATTGCAAAATGGCTGCTGCGTGACTGCGACATTCTATTTTTCGACGAGCCGACGCGCGGCATCGACGTCGGTGCGAAAAGCGAAATCTACAAGCTGATCGACGCGCTGGCGGCCCAGGGCAAAGCCATTGTCATGATTTCGTCGGAGCTGCCCGAAATTCTTCGGATGAGCCACCGCGTGCTGATCATGTGCGAAGGCCGCATCACCGGTGAGTTGGCGGCAGGCGTCGCCACGCAGGAAAAGATCATGCATCTCGCGACGCAGCGCGAATCGTTAGTCACCGAATAAACCAACGGAATCGACCATGGCAAACCCACAGAATCCGCTTCGGCCCGCCGAACCGGCCATACCGTTGGGGCGCCCAAGAAGCGGCGCGGTACTCCTCGCGAAATTGTTGAATTCGGGCGCACGGCAAAAGCTGCTGGCTTTCGCGAGCCTCATCGCGCTTATCGTTTTCTTCGGGGTCGCCTCGCCCCAATTCCTCCAGACCGACAATCTCGTCAGCATCCTGCAGGCAACGGCCGTCAACGGTGTGCTCGCGATCGCCTCGACGTTCGTCATCATCACGGGCGGCATCGACTTGTCCGTCGGCACGCTGATGACATTTTGCGCCGTCATGACC
>JAXDQB010000255.1:0-6587 GCA_034668065.1 Paraburkholderia sp. | reverse complement strand
CCGAAAGGCGTTAGAGCTATCGCCGAAGCCGTTTTACGCAGCGTATGTAGACTTGGGTGCACTGCTTTGCGAAGACGAGCGGCGCTGCGAGGAGGCACTCCACGTATTTGAGCGAGCGCTGGCGCACTTTCCGGATGATGAGGTCCTGCATTTCAACCGGGCTGTGGCTCTTGAATGCGTTGGCCGCCTGGATGACGCCGAGCGCTGTTACGCGCATTGTCTAGAACTCAATCCATCCTTCGCAAACGCCCACCACAATCTCGGCTTACTGCGGGACCTGCGCGGTGACAAGCAAGGGCTGGTGCGTCATTTGAGCGCCTATCGCCGGCTTCGTTCATCTTCTCCCCACTTTTGAAGATCGCTGTCTTCGGCGACACGAAAATTGTCCCCGAGGGGAAAAAATTGGCACTCCTGCGAAGTCCATGCAGGCGTTGCGACGTCGTCGGCGAGCAGAACAAACTCGATGGCGGCGCCGCGGGGGTCGTTCGAGACAACCCAGATGCGGCCATTATGCGCCTCGATAATCGAGCGGCAGATGGACAGGCCCATCCCCATGCCACCCGATTTTGTGGAAAAAAGCGGGTCGAATATGCGGACCATGTCGTGCGAGCCAATTCCTGTTCCTGTGTCCGTCACCGATACCTTCACACCATCGGGGTGGACCTCGGATTTCACGCACAGGATTCGCGGCTCCTCTGCGGCTGCCATCGAATCGATGGCGTTTGCGATCAAATTCACGAGTACTTGTCGTAGCTGGATTCGATCCGCTATGACCTGTGGCAGATTGTCATTCAGCTCGGCCCGGACCAGTATCCTGTGGTTCATCAGGTCGCCACGCGCGAAGGCAAGGGTCTCGCCAATTAGGCCGTTGATGTCGAAGGCGGCTTTGTTCGGGTCGCTTTTCTTGAAGATTGCGCGCACGCGTTCGATCACCGCCGCCGCGCGACGGCCGTCAGCGACGATCTGTTTGAATGCCGCCTTCGCTTCGTCCAGGTCGGGCGATGGGCGATCAAGCCAGCGCAAGCCCGCATCAGCATTCGTGACCATACCGGACAATGGCTGTTTGACCTCGTGAGCGATCGTGGCCGTGACGGCGTCCCCGGTCAGCAGCCGTGCCTCGCGCTCGCGGCGTTGCGCGAAGACCGCGCGCAGCAACTGTGCGTAGAGTTTCGTTATCTCGTACAGCAAAACAAAGAGGACGAGACTGTCCGAAAAAACCGCGCAAATCCGGCCGGCATACCAGCCGATGCTGAAGCGGACCGGGACAGGGAAAGAGATGAAACAGACTTCTATGATGGAGGCCCACATCACCACCATCAGCCAAAGATCCAGCAGCGAACGCCGCCGAACCCAAAGTACGAGGAGCGCAACGAGGTTCAGTAGCGCGGCAAATCCGGCAACATAAAACCAGAGATCGGAAAGACGGAGCGCATCGAGCAGGAGGGGAGGCAGTCGTGCCTCTTGCGCTGTAACAAACAATGTTGCGGAACACACGACGACCGCGCTCGCGGCGACACTCGAAAGGATAGCCACACCTGCCGAGCCTCGCCACATGCGCTTGACCGATTCGTCATCCTTCAACAGGCCATACGCAATGACGAAATTGGGAAAGCCGGCGTGCCACAGAACGTAGAGCCAAACCGCGCTTTGGAGGCTCGCGCCGAATAGGCCGCGAGGCGAGAAGATGCCCGGAAACGTCAGCATCCACGGGATCAAGGCGAATGCCGTGAAGAGATACCCATTCGCGATTGCGAGGAGGGCGCGCGAACGGAGAATCGAGAACTGAGCAAAGAGCAGGACCGCGGTGATCAAATCGACGACGAACACCGCCGTCGCATAAAGAGGGACGAACGCGTCAATCCGCTCAAGGCGCACTGTCGAAAGCGGCCCGATCGTGGCAAAAAAGGCGGCCAGCAATGCGATCACGACGGCAACGGCTAGCCGCTTCTGCGCCACGCCGGGTGGCAAGCTCGAGAGGATGAAATGCTGTTCCTCCGGGACAACGGCGGTTGTCTTTTCCATCGGAGCGACTCTTCGCCGTGGTGGTGCCGCGGCATGAACCTCGTACATTTCATCCAAGGTGGCCTTAATCAGCCGCGAATTCCGCCCGTTGGGCCGGCTGACATAAAGCAACCAAAGAAGGGCAAGAAAACATTGGGGGCCTATGAAGGAAGCGACTTGCGGTATTTAGCAGCGGCCAATGTGAGCGCGCCGGTTGACCGACTCAAGAACACGTCTCTCGGCCATCGTCCGTCCGGCTCTCCCCGGACCGACCGGTCAACCAACGTGATCTAAGTGTATCTCGCCGGTTAGCACTTGTCTTCAGCAACGAAGCGAGGCAGCGCTCGAAGAGATGTCCGTTGTAACCGGCCGCTTAAATATCACATTCGTACCTGAAATCACATGACGACACGACAGACTATTTCGGCTCGTCGGTGTGCTTGTGGATCGCCGCTTTAGTCTCCCGATATCCTTTTCGTGCCGAATTCGCCACAGCGTGGCCGACTTTCTTGGAGGTACGGGCCACCGCATGCGCTGCGTCGCGTGCGCCGTGCCCGATACCTATTGCCGCTCCCTTTGCGTCCTCTTTGAAGCGATGGGTGGCTTGGTGAAAGTTCGCGTGCGCTGCACAGCTAAACGCAAGTAACATGAATGCTGTAAGCAGTATTTTTGGAGTTCTCATTAAGCAGTTCCTATAAGCGTTACGAGTGGTTCTACGTTGATCGGTCTGATTCCTGCATCCCCAATGCAAGCCGGATCCACGCTGGATGCGTCCACTATCACGGCGGCACGTCCGGTTATCACTTGCTGAGCGCCGCATCGCAAAGCGAAACGGTACAGCACATTGCTTGCATCGCCGCCAATGCGCTCGGCGTGGACGGTCAATGGATCCTTCAGCGTGTCGAGTCGCTCCACATGCAACTTGACGTTTCGCAAACTGGCAAGCAACCCGACGCGCGGCCGACGCTTCGTCGTGCCGAGCACCGCGCCATGCACGGCCATGGCCTGGGCGGCATACTCCGCGCCGCAGACTGCAGAAAGGTGCCCGTTTGAACGCAGTGGATTGTCCGCATCAAGATGGCTGGTCGCAATGCAGCTTATCGCGTCGTCGCTCCATGCGACTACTTCGTCAAGCAGGCACATCTTGCCGCTGTGCGGAATGTGCCGGGCGATCCACGCACGATCGAAAGCGGGTGAGCGCGCAGCACTCGTGTTCATGACGCAAGTTCTCCTTCTGAACGCGGCATCTCGACCTTGACTTCCAGTCGGACGTCGTCCAAATAGTCCAGCACAACGCTTGCCGGGCGTCGCATCGCAAGGGCTTCGAGCAAAGGCAGTGCGCGCGCGGCGGGGTTGCTGCGACGAATCGCTTCGAATGGAGGAAGCGCGAGCCGGCTCGAGGGCGCATCGGTGAGTAAGACTTCGATGCGCGCCAACGTGTATTCGCTAGCATACGGGGCCAGCACTAATGCGACGCCGAATGCGTCCTCGATCGGCCGCACATCCCTGATAGGAGCAGGATAGTCGACGTCAAATGCAATGAGCAGCGTCGGCTTCGCGTCAATGGCGACTTGGCAGACGCTTTCCAGCAACCCTGCGGCAAAGCTTCCGTCATAAGCGCACAGCACGTTCGCAGACGTCATGGAATGCGTGGCAATGCCCCAGTATCCTGCCGGCGCATTATGTACGGAGTTATGGAAGCGGGTGGGTGACAAGGCGCGGTCGTCGCCCGCAAGCGTTTCGCAAACCGCATGGCAGTTCTCGCCGTCGCCGCCCGATGCGGTGAAGACGGTGTTGAGCGCCGCCGGGTCGCGAGCGCTCGCGTGCGCCGCTTCGATGCCGATTGCCAGTGCCATCTTGACCGTCGCAACGGTGCGGCGGCGCTCCGCGGGCGGCAGCGACGAGGGGACGGGCAGGGCGGTGCGTTGCGGTACGTAAGCTGTCTTGCCGGCAATCAGTTGCACTGCCTGCGGCCAGTTGGCGATGCCGGGGCCGCGTATCCCTACCCCGTCGACGAATGCACTCAGGATTGTCATGATGCGAGGCCCTCGATCGGCGCGTTATCGGCGCGGCCTAGTATCAAGCTGCAATTCGTGCCTCCGAATCCAAACGAGTTACTGAGCACGGCACGCAAGCGAGCCGGGCGGCTCGCCAATACATAGTTAAGCCTCAAGCCCGGATCGGGATGTGTCGATTGGACTCCGGCTGGTATGAATTGGTGACGCAGGGCGAGCGCCGAGATGACCGCTTCAAGTGTGCCGGCGGCGCCCAACGTGTGGCCGGTCGCGCCCTTGGTCGAACTGCAGGGCGTACCGTCGAAGAGCGCGTTGATCGCACGGCTTTCCGAGGCGTCGTTGCTTGGAGTACCCGTCCCGTGCAGGTTGATGTAATCGATGTCGCGCGCGTCGAGCTTTGCCTCGGCAAGCGCCGCTTGCATGGCGAGCTGTGCGCCTAGGCCTTCGGGGTGTGGAGACGACATGTGATAGGCGTCGCTCGATTCGCCGATACCTAGCAGCAAGATGGCCTCTTCGATCGGCGCCGATGCTTGTTGAGCCGTATTTTGCGGGCGCTCGATCAGCGTGAAGGCCGCGGCTTCGCCAATCGAAATTCCCTTGCGCGCGACGTCAAAGGGCTTGCATGGCTGCGTCGAAACCAATTCGAGGGAGTTGAATCCATAGAGCGTCGTCAAGCACAGCGAATCGACACCGCCCACGACGGCCGCATCGATCAGTCCCGTTTCAAGCATGCGGCGTGCCGATCCGAAAACCTTGGACCCCGATGAACAGGCTGATGAGATCGACATCGCTGGACCGCGCAAGGCGAAGTAAGCTCGCACGAACGCGGCCAGTGCGTAGGGGTTGTGCGTCTGCGCGTATCGGAAGTCCGTGGGCAATGCGCCGCTTTGCGCATCGCGCCGCCGATACGCGAGCTCGGTCTCGAGAATGCCGGACGTGCTTGTGCCCATGAACACGCCGATACGTCGAGCGCCGTAGCGCGCCCCGGCCGCTTCGACGGCCGCGGCGAAGCCGTCTTGTTGCAATCCCAATTGCGCGATCCGATGATTGCGGCAGTCGAACTCCCGCAGGTTGTCGCGCACGGGTTCATCAAGGCCTTCGACGGCGCCGATCCACGTGTCGAGCGTTGCCCGCTCAAAGTCGCAGCGAGTGAGGCCGCTGCGCTGTTCGCGCAAAGCTTGCAGCGTCGCAGCGAGCCCTTGTCCGATGCAGCTCGTGGCCGTGAAGTGAGTAAGGATTAGCGGATTCACTGGGTTCCGTCCGATCGCCGGTTTGCTTTTACTGGCGCGCAGGGTTCTGAATGGCGATGCATGAGCGCGGCGCGGGCCGCAGGGCTGTCTGTCATGGACGCTGCGCGAGACTCGGCTATCGAGCCCGGTTGCTGCCCGTGCCCGATGGCCTCGCGCAGCGTCGTGCAACGCAACCGCGCCTCCTTTGCGGCGCGCAGGATGATGGGCAGAACATGGAGCACGATCGGCCGGCCGCGGGTGTCGCGCGCCGAATGGCCGTCGTGCAGCAGCAAGATATCGCGTGCTTTGAGGCCACGCAGCAGCCGCCGCGCAACCACTTCGGCTTCGCTTGTTCGTGTATCGAACCCGCGCCGCGTCCAACTGGCCAATCGCAATCCTTGCGCGCAGAGCACCGGTTCGAGAAACGGGTTGCGCAATCCAGCGGGCGCACGAAAGAACAGCGGCGGGGTGCCGGTAATTTGGGTCAGCGTGTCTTGAGCGCTCTCGATTTCCCTACGTAGCGCGCGGGGGCCCAGTAGCGAAAAGATGTGTCGATGGTGCTGAGTATGGTTTTCGACGGCGTGGCCCTGCGCGACGATCGCTTCGACGCAGTGCGGATATCGGCGGGCGGCCTCGCCAATGCAAAAGAACGTGGCTCGCGCATCGTAACGATCGAGCAGATCGAGTACGCGTGGCGTCACCTCCGGATCGGGGCCGTCATCGATCGTGAGCGCAATGCGATCGCCCACACCTTCCGGCAGAGAAGTCCAGTTAGGCCCGAGAAGGCCGCTTCGTGGCCAGAGGCCCGCAGCCGTCAGCGCAAGATGCGAAGCAACCACGCTGCCGGTAGCCCAGGGCCACCAGGCGTGCTGGGCCACCGCGGCTGCTGCGGCGCCGACGTGCACCGTGATCGCACCCGCAACGAGCGGCGAGGGCCTCCAGCGACGCGTGCCGACGCACGTGTTTAATGGTGGCAAGTTGACGGCGTGTGGAAGTCGATCCATCAGATTCAGCTCCGGGAATTCTGGACCTTTGGGACAGGGTGGGAGCATTGCGGCGCCAAAATGGCGGAGAACAGCAGCGCAAGGATGGCGCCGGGCCCGACCGTCAATCCAAACGATCGCAGCATCGGGACATGAGATAGCGCCAACAAGCCAAATCCCGCGACGGTTGCGAGGTTGGCGATGACGAGCGACACGAGTGTCTGCCCGTTGATGAGCAGTGTGGACGGTGTGAGCGGTGCAAGGGAATGAGCCGATTCATCATTTTCCGTTTCTCGATTGAAAAATAGGGCGTAATTCGAACCGACGGCGACGATCAGTAGGAGTCCTATCAAATGCAA
>JAXDQB010000254.1:0-9934 GCA_034668065.1 Paraburkholderia sp. | reverse complement strand
TGAAGCGCCGTTTTGCCCGTCGGCGGCAGTCTTCGCGAGCTCGATCGCCTGATTGACATCGGACGCGCGCTTAAGTTGAAAGGTTTCCATTCATAGGCTCCGCTTAAGCTTTCCGACGAACTTGCTGGATCGCGGACACGATGTTCGAATAGGCACCGCAGCGGCAGATGTTCCCGCTCATGGCTTCCTTGACGTCCTCGTCGCTATGGCCGTAGGGCTCGTTGAGCAGCGCAACGGCAGACATGATTTGGCCTGACGTGCAGTATCCGCACTGGAAGCCGTCATGTTCGACGAAGGCTTCCTGCATGGGATGCAGGGCGCCCGGTTGTCCGATGCCTTCGATTGTCGTGATCGCTTCACCCTCGTGAGTGGCGGCAAGGCTCAGGCACGAATTCACACGCCTTCCGTCGACATGAACGGTACAAGCGCCGCACTGACCGTGGTCGCAGCCTTTCTTTGTGCCGGTAAGTTGAAGATGCTCGCGCAGGCAATCGAGCAAAGTCGTGCGAGGATCGATATCCAGCGCGTAATTCGTCTTGTTGACGTTTAAGCGGACGTGCACCTTGGCACCATCCGCAGTCACCTTGGCGGCCGTGCCGCCTGGGTTCGCGTTGTCGGAGTCCGCGTGTGCGAGAGAAGGAAGTTGCCCAGCTCCAATCGCGACGCTTGCCGCGCCAACGCGCGTCAGGAACGATCGACGTGTCAGCCCTTCGAGCGCCGGTGCAGCTTCACCTTCATCTCTTTCCGGCTTGTGCTCTTTGTTCATGAATCAAGTTCTCCACAGAAGAGTTGCAAACCATGGACGCTCGACGTTAAAACAAAGAGGCTGTTGAAATGAATTTTCTTTTAATCCTGCGGACATGACCCCGATTGCAAGGGGTTTTTCGCAATCCCTTCATCCATCGGACCCGTGCTCTGTCTGATCAGCCGCGCCCCGACCGGGTCAATACGGCGGGCGGCCGCATGCGCGCGTGCTGGGACGAATAGACGCACGCCGCGCCCAGCGATTACTGCATCGCAACTCGATAACCGGGGTTGTTAAGGGCGATCCGGCGAGCACCGCAAGCCGCTTTGCACCAAGGGCGGCGCGCGCCGCCTCAACCGCGCAGCGCCAACGCCGCCCGCACCTCGATGCCGTTCGCCTCAAGCGTTGCGCGCAGCCGGCGCGCGAAAGCGAGCGCATGCGCGCCGTCGCCGTGCAGGCATAGCGTGCTCACATCGAGCGGCACCCATCGGCCGTCGACGGTTCGTACCCGCTTATCGCGCACCATCGAGAGCACATGTTCGAGCATGTCGTCCGCGGCTTCGATCAACGCACCCGGCTCGCTGCGCGGTACGAGCGAGCCGTCGGAGCGATAGCCGCGATCGGCGAAGCCTTCCTCGATGGCGACGAGCCCCGCCTTGCGGGCCGTGCCGATGAAGGCGCTGTTGGCGAGTCCGAAAATAGCCAATGACGGATCGAAGTCGCGCACGGCCGCGACGATCGCCGCCGCGATTGCCGGGTCGCGCGCAGCCTGGTTGTATAGCGCGCCGTGCGGCTTCACATGCACGACGCGCCCGCCCTCGGCCTGAGCGATCGCCGAAAGCGCGCCGAGCTGATAAAGGATGCCTGCATAAATGTCGTCGGCCGGCAGGTTCATCTCCTTGCGGCCGAAGTTGGCGGGGTCGTGAAAACTCGGGTGTGCGCCGATGGCAACATCCTTGCGGATCGCGAGCCGCACGCAGTCGCGCATCGCCTCCGCACCGCCTGCATGCCAGCCGCACGCAATGTTCGCAGAGCTGACGAGATCGAGCAGCGCCTTGTCGGAACCGCCGCCTTCACCGAGGTCGGCGTTCAAATCGATTTCCATGACTACCTCTTTCGATACCGCTCAAGCGGCGCGTGCGGATCGTTGCAACCGCTCTTCATGCATGGCCATCGCAACATCGATCTGCCGCAAATAGGCCTGTTCTTCGCCAAGTGCAAAAAGCGCTTCCTCGCGTGAACTCGCGATGAAGCGGATGCTGGCGTTCAGCCGTACTTGCGCGAGCCGCCAGAGATCGGCCCGGATTACGGCGCCGATGCGCGGATAGCCGCCCGTCGTGTGCGCGTCGCTCATCAGCACGATCGGCTGACCGTTCGGCGGCACCTGAATTGTGCCCGGAAGCACAGCGTGCGAGAGCAGGTCGACGGGTGCCACACGCGCGAGTGCGTTGCCCGCGAGCCGATAGCCCATGCGATTGCTCTGCGGCGTCACGCGCCATTCGTCGGACCACAACGCCTCGTGCGACGCATCCGTGAAGGTATCGTACTCCGGGCCGCGCAGCACGCGGATGGGTACGGCCCGCTCGGTGCCTGCCGTGTGATTGCCTCGCCGCACGGGCTCGTGCGCGAGTTGTGCGAAGCGGCACCATTCGGGCGCCTTGACGCCGAACGGCGATGCATCGACAGGAATCGCGGCGCCCGGCTTTGCGGCCGGCGTCCCGACGGCAAGACGGTCCCCCTCGCGCAACGAGCGTCCGCCGAGACCACCGAAGCCTGAGCACAGATCGGTGCTGCGCGAGCCAAGCATGGGCAACACGTCGATGCCGCCGCGCACGCAAACGTAGCCGCGCATGCCGCGCGTGGCGCCCTGCAAGGACAGTTCCTGGCCCGCGCGCACGGGCAGGCTCCACCATGAATGCACAGGCTCGCCGTCGAGTGTCGCGCCGAACTCCGCACCCGTCAGCGCAATGCGCGTCGCCCGCGTGAAGCGCAGCGCCGTGGGGCCCATCGTCACTTCGATCGCTGCCGCCTGTGGCAAATTGCCAACCAGCCGGTTGCCCACCTCGAGTGCCAGTGTGTCGAGCGCGCCGGCCGTCGCGATGCCGAGGTGCCGATAGCCGGGCCGGCCGAGGTCCTGCACCGATGTGATGATGCCGGCGCGGAGCACTTGGATCATCGCTCCACCCCCGCGATCGCAAACCGGACGCGGTCGCCCGGTTGCAGCAAGGTAGGCGGCGTGCGGGCCGGATCGAAGAGTGCGCGCTCGCAGCGGCCGATCAACTGCCAGCCGCCCGGCGCCGCCGCCGGATAGACGCCTGTCTGCGCGCCACCGATGCCGACGGAGCCGGCCGGCACCTCTAAGCGCGGCACGGCGCGCCGCGGCGTGTGAAGCGATGCGTCGAGCCCGCCTAAATAGGCGAATCCCGGTTGAAAACCAAGAAAGTAGACGACGTATTCGCCGTGCGCATGGCGTTTCACGATTTCCTCGGCGTCGAGGCCCGTATGCGCCGACACCTCCGCGAGGTCGGGGCCGAACTCGCCGCCGTAGCGCACTAAAATCTCGATCTCGCGCGAAGACAAAGGGGGGGCCTGTGCCGTACCTTCCCACGCCGCGGCGAGTTCGGCCGCGAGCAGCGAGGTGTCGGCGGCGAGCGGATCGAACACGATCGTCAGATTGTTCATGCCGGGCACGACCTCGACGACGTGCGGCCAATGCCGCGCTGCCTCGGCGAGCCCCCAAAAGCGTTCCTGGCAGGCGAGCGTTGCCGGTGCAGGCGCTTCGCATACTAGGGCGGAATCGCCAAACGGGACGATACGGGGCTGAGTCATCGAATAAGGCTCCCAGGGATAAAGTCTTCATGTGTCGAACACGCAGTATCGCCGTCATGGAGCAGCTGCGCGAGCGCTGCGGCGATCGCCGCATGCCCGGGGGCATCGCCGCGCCGCACGAGCCCGACCGATCGCATGACCGGCGGCTCTCCAAGCGGGATCAGGCGCAGCAGCGGATCGGCATCCCAGTTCCCGCGATGCAGCTTCGGCAGCACAGAAACGCCCACGTTTTTCCTGATGAGCGCGACGATCGATTCGATCGAGTTGAGCTCCAGGTATTCATTGACTTCGAAGCCGAATACCTCAAGCGCGCGCTGAATGACCTGTCCGGTGCGCACGCGCCGGTCGTAGCGCAAAAAGCGGTGCGCACGCAGGATCGATTGCAGGTTGGTGCGGGCAACCTCCGGGTTGGCGACGAGCACCAACGGCTCGCGATATAGCGGCGTCCAAACGAGCCCGCCCAGCGATGCGCCGTCGGGCCGCTCGACGACCGCCGCAATGTCGACGTCGCCCGCCTCCACCATGGCCGTGAGCTCTTCCGAGCGCGCGGTGGTCATGCGCACGTCGAGTCGCGGATGCTGGCTCTTCATCTGCGCGACCGCGAGTGAGAGCGCGTCGTCGACTGAGACGACGGCGCCGATCGTGACGAGGCCCCGCATGGCATTGGCCGCATTCACTGGTTTGGCCTCGAGCTCGGTCATCAGAACGAGCATCTGCTCGATCTTCGGAAGAATTTCCCTGCCGTCGCGCGTAAGCCTGATCTGGCGGCCGGTGCGGTCGAAAAGGCGCCTGCCGAGCTCGTCCTCGAGCCCTTTCATTTGCAAGCTGACGGCGGCCTGCGTCAATGCGGCTTTTTCGGCCGCTGCCGCAAACGATCCCGTTTGCGCCACCAGCCGAAATGTCTTCAACATCCTGATTGTGGGCATCGGACTCTTTACGTAGGTGTTACGCGGAAATTACGTATAAATTACGTGGAAGTTACGCCAGACTTTAACTCCGCTTAAGCATCGCAAAGAAATATTAAATCTTTCGTCGGGACAAAGCGTACAGAATCGTTGTGCACATCGGCTGCGGACCTGCACCGCCTGCGCTGCCAACGATCACGATGCCTCCTGAACGCCCGACCATTCTCGAAGTTACAGGCCTGTCGCTGACCTTTTCGCGCGACGCGGCATCGCCGAACCTGCTCGACGGCGTGTCGTTCGCCGTGCGCGAAGGCGAGACGCTTTGCATCGTCGGGGAGTCGGGATCCGGCAAGAGTGTCACGTCGCTCTCATTGATGGGGCTGTTGCCGAGCCCGCCTGCGCGTGTTGTTTCCGGTACCGCGATGTTCGAAGGGCGCAATCTCCTGGAGCTGTCGGAGCGCGCGCTTGCCGACATCCGCGGAAATCGCATGTCGATGATCTTTCAGGAGCCGATGACATCGCTCAATCCGGTGTTCACCATCGGCCATCAGATCGCCGAAGGCATCCGGCGCCATCGCCGCGAAAGCCGCGACGCGGCGCGCGCAGAGGTGCTGGACTTGCTGCGGCTCGTCGGCATTCCCGCGGCGGAGTCGCGCTTCGATGCCTACGCGCACGAGCTTTCGGGCGGCATGCGGCAACGCGTGATGATCGCGATGGCGCTGGCGAACCGGCCGAAGCTGTTGATCGCCGACGAGCCGACCACCGCGCTCGACGTTACGATCCAGGCGCAGGTGCTGTCGCTGATCCGCACGCTGCAGGCCGAGACGGGCACCGCGATGGTTCTGATCACGCACGATCTCGGGGTGGTGGCCGAAATGGCGGACGAAGTCGCCGTGATGTATGCGGGCTCGATCCTCGAGCGCGGCTCCGTCGCCGAGATTTTCGACGATCCTCAGCATCCCTACACGATCGGCCTCATGGGCGCCGTGCCGTCCGCAGGCAAGCGCCGCGGGCCGCTTGCAACGATTCGCGGCGCCGTGCCGCCGGCCGAACGCATGCCGGGCGGCTGCCGGTTCGCGCCGCGCTGTCCGTTCGTTGAGCCTCGCTGTCGCGAGGTGCCGCCGCCAGCGCGCAGTGTCGGCGGCACGCATCTTGTCGCGTGCCATCTTGCGCCCATCGACGCACCGATGGACGCGCCGCGCCAGAGGCTGACAGCATGACGACGATTCTCGAGGCGCAGGGGCTCACCAAACAGTTCGGCGCGCGTTCGCGCGCGTTGTCGAAGATGCCCGTCGTGCATGCGGTCAACGGTGTCTCCTTCGCCGTCCGCGAAGGGGAGACGTTTGCGATCGTCGGCGAATCGGGCTGTGGAAAGTCGACCCTCGGCCGCCTGCTGCTGCGGTTGCTCGACGTGACGTCGGGGCGCGTCCTCTATCGCGGCAAAGACATCACCGATCTGACTGCGCGGGCGATGCGGCCGCTGCGCCGCGAAATGCAACTCGTCTTTCAGGACCCGCTCGCCTCCCTGAACCCGAGCATGACAGTGGGGCGCATCATCGGTGAGCCGATTTCGCTGCACGGCCTCGCGCGCGGCACCGCGCACCGCGAGCGCGTAGCCGAACTGCTGCGCACGGTGGGGCTGCAGCCCGGGTACGTCGATCGCTTTCCGCACGAATTTTCGGGCGGCCAGCGGCAGCGCATCGGCATTGCGCGTGCGCTCGCCAGCGAACCGCGTCTTATCGTCGGCGACGAGCCGGTGTCGGCGCTCGATGTGTCGGTCCAGGCCCAGGTCATCAATTTGCTCGAAGGCCTCAAGCGCGATTTCGGCCTCACGCTCGTCATCGTGGCGCACGATCTCGGCGTCATTCGCCATATGAGCGACCGCGTCGCTGTCATGTATCTCGGTGAGATCGTCGAGCTTGCGAGCGTCGATGCGGTGTTCGAAACCCCGTTGCACCCCTACACGCAGGCATTGCTGCAAGCGATTCCTGTGAGCAGCCCCCATTTGCGTCGGCCGCGCACCGCGATCGTGGGCGATTTGCCGAGCCCCACCGCGCCGCCGCCCGGATGTCGCTTTCATCCGCGCTGCCCCCATGCGAAGCCGCTCTGTCGCGATAGCACGCCGAAGCACGAAACGCTCGACGACGGCCGTCAAGTCGCCTGCCATTACTGGCGCGAGATCCAGAGCGGCGGCGCCGGTGCGCCCCTCGCGACGGCCGAGAGTCCCAAGCTTGCGCAGCGGCTCGCGCTCTACCGGGCGAGCCAGGCGAGAGAGCCGGACTCGTAGCGCGTTTTTCGTTTCGCCGTCTTCACGGTTGCCAACCCTTCGAAAGGAAAACACTGCCATGCGTCGTTCCTTCGCACAGTTTGTCCTTGCCGCCGCTCTTGCGGCCGGGGTTTGCCCGGCATTCGCGCAGTCGGCGCTGCGCATCGGGCTGCAAGATGACATCGGCACGCTGGACCCCGCGCGCAGCAGCCAGTTTGTCGATCGCATCGTGCTGCGCTCCCTGTGCGATTCGCTTGTCGACGTGAGCGCCGATCTGAAGTTCGTGCCGATGCTGGCAACGTCGTGGCAGGTCAGCGACGATGGCAAGACATGGACGTTCAAGCTGCGTCATGACGTGAAGTTTCATGACGGCGAGCCCTTCGATGCGCAAGCGGTCAAAGCCAACCTGGACCGGTCGCGAACGCTGCCCACAAGCAATCGCAAGAGCGAGCTCTCGTTTGTCGACCACGTCGATGTGCTGACGCCCGATACCGTCGCAATCGTGCTGAAGGCGCCCGATTCGGCGCTGCTCGCGACGCTTGCCGACCGTGCCGGCATGATGCTCGCGCCGAAATCGCTCGCCGCCGATGCCGGCGTCGCCGCGCATCCCGTCTGCTCCGGGCCGTACAAGTTCGTCGAGCATGTGCAGAACGATCGCGTCGTGCTCGAGAAATTCGCCGGCTATTGGAATGCGGCCGCGTATCAAGTGCAGAAAGTCGTCTACCAGCCCATACCCGACAGCACCGTGCGTCTCGCGAATGTGCGCTCGGGTTCGCTCGACATGCTCGAGCGGGTTGCGCCGAGCGACGTGAATGCGGTCAGAAGCAATGCGTCGTTGCAGCTCACGTCGATTGGCGGGCTCGGCTATTCCTATGTCGTCGTCAACGTCAGTGCGCACGCGCCGGCCGCTTTGAAGGACCCGCGGGTGCGGCAGGCGATCGAGCTTTCGATTGACCGCAACGCCCTCGACCAGATCATCGGGGCCGGCATTTTCAGTGCGCTGAACCAGGCATTGCCGGCCAAGAGCGCCTATCACGACGCGGCACTGCCGATGACCGCACGCAATGCGAGCAAGGCGAAGGCGCTGCTCAAGGCCGCCGGCTACGAGCACCTGAACCTGACGCTCACCTTCGGCAACGACACGGTGTCGAGCCAGACCGCGCAGATGCTGCAGGCGATGCTGTCCGAATCCGGGATCATGCTGAAGCTCAGGCCGATGGACTATCCGTCGGCGCTCGATGCCGGCCACCGAGCCGATTTCGACCTGCTCTACACGGTATGGTCGGGGCGCGTCGATCCCGACGGCAACCTGCACCCCTTCGTCACCTGCAAGGGAGCGCTCAACTACGGGCAATATTGCAACCCACAGGTCGACCATCTGCTCGACGACGCACGCGTGAAGTCCACCGTCTCCGAGCGAAAGGCGCTGTACGATCAGGCGCAGGCGCTCGTTGTCGGCGACGGTGCCATCGTCTACCTGCACGATCAGCCCTGGCCCTATGTGCTGTCGAAGAAGGTTCAGGGCTTCACGCCGTACCCGGACGGGTTGATCCGGTTGCGCGGCTTGAGCGTCAACGGCTGACCGCCATGTGGCGCATCCTGGTCCACCGCGTGGCGATTGCCGTTCCGACGCTCGTGCTGGTGTCGATGATCGTGTTCGGGCTGCAGAAGATGCTGCCCGGCGATCCGGTGCTCGCGCTTGCGGGCGAGGATCAGGATCCGCATGTCATCGCCACGCTGCGCCATCAATATCGCCTTGACCGCCCCCTGCCCGTGCAATATGCGTTGTGGGTGCGAGATCTCATGCATGGCGATCTCGGCAACTCGCTGCGCACGGGCGTGCCCGTTTCAACGCTGATCGCAAAGAAGCTCCCCGTGACGCTGCAACTCGCAGCGCTGGCCATGACGATTGCCGTCGCGATCGGCATCACCGCGGGCATCCTGGCGGCGGCGAACCGAGGGCGCGTGCTCGATCATGCGGCGAACGTGCTGGCACTGTCGGGGATGTCGATTCCCAATTTTTGGCTCGGAATTCTCCTCATCCTCGTCGTTTCCGTGCATTGGCACTGGCTGCCGTCCTCGGGGTACGTTTCGCCAAGCGAAGACCTCTGGCTCAGCGTCAAGACGATGATCATGCCGGCCTTCGTACTCGGCGCAGCGCTCGGCGCGCAATTGATGCGGCATACGCGCAGCGCGATGCTGAGCGTATTGCATGCCGACTATGTGCGTACAGCTCGGGCGAAGGGCTTGCTGCGCACAGCGGTGATCGTCAAGCATGCATTTCGCAACGCCTTGATGCCGATCGTCACGGTGCTTGCGCTGTTGTTTGGCGAGTTGCTGGGCGGCGCCGTGCTGACCGAGCAGGTGTTCACGATTCCTGGCTTCGGCAAGCTGATCGTCGATGCGGTTTTCAATCGCGACTACGCCGTCGTGCAGGGGGTCGTGCTCGTCACGGCCTTGTCCTACATTGCGGTAAACCTGTTCGCGGACATCGTCTATGTGCTGCTCAATCCCAAACTGAGGCACCGCTAATGGCCACGGTTCCTGTTGCCACATCCGAATCCGCATCCGCATCCGGATTCGAAGCGCCCCCGCGCCGGCGGCGCCGGGCCTTCGCCAAGTTCGCTCGCAATCGCGCCGCACTCGCGGGCGCCGCGATTGTGCTCATCGTCATCGCCGTCGCCGCGCTTGCGCCGTGGCTATCCCCGTTCGATCCCGTCCAGGCCGACTTCCTGCACGTGCGCAGCGCACCGGACGGGGCGCACTGGTTCGGCACCGACGAGCTCGGCCGCGACATCGTGAGCCGCATGATATGGGGCGCGCGTGCATCGCTCCTGGCCGGCGTGGTCTCCGTGGCCGTGGCGGTTGCGATCGGCCTGCCGCTCGGATTGTGCGCCGGCTACTTCGGCGGGCTCATCGATACCGTCGTCTCGCGTGTGGCGGACGCGCTGCTTTCGATACCGTTCCTGATTCTCGCGATTGCGCTTGCCGCCTTTTTGGGTCAAAGCCTGACGAACGCGATGATCGCGATCGGCGTATCTGCCATGCCGCGCTTCGTGCGCCTCGCGCGCGGGCAGGCGATCGCGGTCAAGTCCGAGGAGTACGTCTAGGGAGCACGCGCCATCGGGCTAGACCATGAGCGCAACGTCCATCGCAACATTATGCCCAACCTATTGCCTCACATCATCG
>JAXDQB010000253.1:0-5515 GCA_034668065.1 Paraburkholderia sp. | reverse complement strand
GGCACGGGTCCTCCATGGCCGCAATTGAGTCAGAGCACCAGTTAATGCTGCTGTGTCGATCGTCCGCAACCCGCCGCAGACCGGACGCTCAGCCGATTCAATTGAATGCCCGCTCAGGGTCGACTACGGAAGTTCGCGGCTCAGTCGGGGAGATCGATCGTTCGACCGTCGATGAAATTCCGGTTCGGGCAGCCAATACCGGACGGGTGAACCGTATGTCCAAATCGCCTGAGGAGTAAACGTGTTTTCCCATGTCTTTATCAGCGTTAGCGATTTCGAGCGCGCCTTGCGCTTCTACAATGCCGTGATGGGCCGTCTGGGGGTTGAGTTGCGATTCTGTGACCGAGAAAGACCATGGGCGGGTTGGCACAGTGCGGGCGATACGCGCCCCTTCTTCGTCATCTGCAAGCCCTTTAACGGACAGCCACACCATCCAGGCAATGGGCAAATGATTGCCTTCGCTGCGACCTCCAGGGCGGCCGTTCGTGCGTCCTACCAGATAGCGTTGGACAATGGCGGCACCTGCGAAGGCCCGCCGGGGCTGCGTCCGCAATATCATGAGAACTACTACGGCGCGTACTTTCGCGACCCTGACGGAAACAAACTCTGTGTTGCCAGTCATGCCCCGGCGTTCGATGACGCATGAAGCGTCTTTCAGGGCGAGCGGCAAGTTCGATCAGTAGAAACCGTGTGCCCTGCGAGCGATGCACGATTAGGGCGACCAATTTCTGCCATGCAGCGTAGACGCCGGGCCTCAACGAGCAAATACGGAGACCAACAAAAACAGGCCCGCGCTTAGTGTTGCGATCGCGCAAATGAGAACGGCGCCCCCGGGCGCCGTCATTCTTGCTTGCGGTTCTTCTTGCAAGCGGGCGCCGTCTTTACGCGTAGGCGGGGTGCGGCTGGGTGCCGAGATCACCGAGATACCGGTGCACTGACAGATCGTCCGCTTTGATCGCGGGCCGCTTGCCGGAGATCAGATCGGCAAGAAGCTGCCCCGAGCCGCACGACATCGTCCAGCCGAGCGTGCCGTGGCCCGTGTTGAGGAACAGGTTCGGCACGGGTGTGCGGCCGACGATCGGCGTGCCGTCCGGGGTCATCGGGCGCAGGCCTGTCCAGAACATTGCGTTCGACGTATCGCCGCCGCCCGGGAACAGATCGTTCATGCACATCTCGAGCGTTTCGCGGCGCGCTTGACGCAGCGTTTTATCGAAGCCGACGATTTCGGCCATCCCGCCGACACGGATCCGGTTGTCAAAGCGCGTGATCGCAATCTTGTACGTCTCGTCGAGCACTGTCGAGACCGGCGCGGCCGCGGGATCGATGATCGGCGCGGTGATCGAGTAGCCCTTGAGCGGATAAACCGGAATCTTCACCACGTCGGCAAGAAGCTTCGTGGAGTACGAGCCGAGCGCAACGACGTAAGTGTCGGCTCCCAGCACTTCGTTGCCGCAGCGTACGCCGGCAATGCGGCCACCGGCCATCACGAGCCCATCGATCGACGTGTGGAAGCGGAACTTCACGCCGAGGAACTCGGCGAGCGCGGCGAGGCGTGTGGTGAAGAGCTGGCAGTCGCCGGTTTCGTCACCGGGCAGACGCAGGCCGCCCGTGAGCTTGTGCGAGACGGCAGCCAGCGCCGGTTCGGCGCGTGAAAGCTCATTAGAGCTCAGCAGCTCGTACGGGACGTTGGCTTCCTTCAGAACGGCGATGTCTTTCTGCGCACCCTCGAGTTGCCGCTGCGTACGAAAAACTTGCAGCGTGCCGCCCGTGCGGCCTTCGTATTGAATGCCCGTTTCGGTGCGCAGCGCCTGCAGGCAATCGCGGCTGTACTCGGCGAGCCGCACCATGCGGCCCTTATTGGTTGCGTAGCGCTCAGCCGTGCAGTTCCGCAGCATCTGCCACATCCAGCGCAGCTGGAATTGCGTGCCGTCAAGGCGGATCGCAAGCGGTGCGTGCTTTTCGAACATCCATTTGACGGCCTTCAGCGGGACGCCCGGCGCGGCCCACGGGGCGGCGTAGCCCGGCGAGATCTGCCCGGCATTGGCGAAGCTCGTCTCAAGCGCCGGGCCGGCCTCGCGATCGACGACGGTAACCTCATGACCCGCACGCGCAAGATAGTAGGCACTTGTGATGCCCACCACGCCGCTGCCCAAAACGATGACTCGCATAGACACTTCCAGGAACGATTGATCCAGTTATGAGCGCTATACTATTGCGACGAAAGTAGTTTTTGCTTCTGTTTTTCTTGGATTTTTGGTGGAAAAGATGAGAACGCAACGCCAGCCGGTTCGCAAGCTCGACAAGCTGGATCATCACATTCTGAGGGTGCTGCAGGAGGACGGCCGCATCGCCATGAAGGATTTGGCCGAACGCGTCGGACTGACGGTGACGCCTTGCATCGAGCGTGTGAAACGGATGGAACGCGACAGCGTCATCACCGGCTACTACGCGCGCGTCGACCCGGCGCAGCTCGGCGCGGCGCTGCTCGTCTTCGTCGAGATTACGCTCGATCACAAGAGCGGCAACATGTTCGATCAGTTTCGCCGCGAGGTGCGCATGATTCCCGAGGTGCTCGAGTGCCATCTCGTTTCAGGCGATTTCGACTATCTGATCAAGGCGCGCATCGGCGAAATGGCCGACTATCGCAAGCTGCTCGGCGACATCCTGCTGCAGTTGCCGGGCGCCGTGCAGTCGAAGAGCTACGTCGTCATGGAGGAGATCAAGGAGACGCTGACGGTGCACGTCGGCGATTGACCAATGCCGCCGTCGCGTTCACGCTCGAGCCCCATCCAGCCTCGAGAACGAGGCGCCCCGCTCGACAAGTTCGACGATGAGCGGTGAGGGCTTCCAAAACAGCGGGTCCTCTTTCTCGAAACGGCGCAAATTGGCGAGCACATTCGCCAAGCCGATTGTGTCCGCATACTTCATCGGGCCGCCGAGATGGCGCGGAAACCCGTAGCCGTGCACAAGCGTTACGTCAACATCGAGCGGACGCAGCGCGATGCCTTCGCGCACAACGTTCGCGGCTTCGTTGACGATGGCCGTGACAAGGCGTGTGACGATTTCGTCGTCGCTGAAACGGCGCGGCACGACGCCCCGGCGCTTGCGCTCTTCCTCGACGATCGCCTCGACCTGCGGATCGGGAGTACCGGTTCGCGCGCCATCGGGATACCGATAAAATCCGCGGCCGGTTTTTTGGCCGAACCAGCCGCGCTCGCAGAGCCGATCGGCGATCTCGACATAGCGCGAGCCCGGATTGCGCGTAGGCGCACGCCGCTTGCGGGCCGCCCATCCGATATCTCCGCCAGCGAGATCGACAACCTGATAAGGGCCCATCGGATAGCCGAACTCGCGCATCGCGCGATCGATCTCATAGGGCGATGCGCCGTCTTCCATCAGATAATCGGCCGCGCTCCGGTAGACGGCGAGCAGCCGGTTGCCGATAAAGCCGTCGCAGACGCCCGCGCGCACTGCGATCTTCGCGAGACGCTTGGCAAACTCGAATGCTGTGGCGACCACGTCGGCCGCGACTTGCGGGGGCACGACCACCTCGAGCAACTTCATCACGTTGGCGGGCGAGAAGAAGTGAAGGCCGATTACGTCGGCAGGGCGTGCCGTGGCGTTGGCGATTTCCTCGATGTCGAGGTAGGACGTGTTGGTCGCAAGCACGGCACCTGGCTTGGCGACACGGTCCAGTTCGGCGAACACGGCCTTTTTCACGGCCATGTCCTCGAATACGGCCTCGATCACGAGATCGACGTTGGCGAGCGCATCGTATGACGTGCTGCCGGCCAAGCGCGTCATTGCGTTCGCTTTGTCGTTCACGTTGATACGCCCCTTGTCGACGAGACTGTCGTAGACGCGCGCGACGTGCGCTCGGCCTCTCTGGAGCGCCGCCTCGTCGCGCTCGATCACCGTGACGTGCAATCCCGCATCAAGGACTGCAACGGCGATGCCGGCCCCCATCGTGCCGCCGCCGATGATGCCAACGCTCGCCAGCGCACGTGGGTTTGCCACACTCGTTTCGGGCGCTTTCGCCGCCTCGCGCTCGGCGAAGAACGCGTAAACGAGGCCCGCACGCTGTGGGCTGTCGAGGCATTCGAGGAAGAGCTTCCGTTCGAGCGCAAGTCCCTCCTCGAACGGCCGGTCCAGCGCGGCTTGAACGGCATCGACAATCCTCATCGGCGAGAAGAGCCCGCGCGAGCGAGTCGCCGTCTGATGGCGCGCGACTTCGATGGCCGCGCGGTTCGCAATCTGGTCGGCAAGTCCGCGCGCCGAATGTGTCGGGCGCACGCCCGCTCCCGCGGCGATGAGCTCACGCGCATAGGTGAGTCCTTCGGCGAGCACATCGCCGGTTTTGCCCAGGCGGTCCACTAGGCCTAGCGCCAGCGCTTCGTCGGCGCCAGCATGGCGGCCCGAGAGCATCAGGTCGAGCGCCGCCGTCGCGCCGATAAGCCGCGGCGCGCGCTGCGTGCCGCCCGCGCCGGGCATGAGACCAAGCTTGACTTCAGGCAGACCGAGCTTGGCACCCGCAACAGCGATCCGGTAATGGGCCGCCAGCGCGACTTCGAGACCGCCGCCGAGCGCCGCGCCTTGAATGGCGGCCACGACCGGTTTCGCGCAAGCCTCGATGCGATGACACACTGCAGGCAGATGTGGAGGCTGCGGCGGCTTGCCGAACTCCCGGATGTCGGCCCCGGCGATGAAGTTGCGCCCCGCGCCGGCGATCACTATCGCCGCGACGGAGGTATCGGCATCGGCAGCGTCGAGCGCTTCGACGAGGCCGCGCCGGACATCGATGCCGAGCGCATTGACGGGGGGATTGTCGACGACAATGACGAGGACGTCGCCGTGCAGTTGCTGCGTCACCACCGTGGAAGGCTTGGCGGAAGCGGCGGAAGCGGCGGAAGCGGTGGAAGCGGCGGAAGCGGAAGCCGAAGCGGTTGGATCGTTCATTGTGTCTCTCGTTTTCTCTGCCGATGCAGTATTTTTGTGACGTGAGCACCTTGACCCGTCTACAAGGCGCGACGACGACGTAGGGCGGGGCAATGTCCTGACACCTTGCGTGCCTGGCGTTTCAGTATATTCGGCACACCGGTGGATGTGGCATGCCCGATTACATCGGGCACGGGTTGCGGCCGGCTTTCGTCGAATTCATCCTGCAGGAGGAGGGGAGGAAATGCAGGGCGGCCCCGCTGAGAGGGTAGCGGGGCCGCGAGGGAGCGACGCACGGGCGGCCGTTGCCGTCTCTTTGCATCGCGTAGCGGCGGGGAGGGCCGCGGGATGTGCCCGACTATTCAGTGTTAGTCCTAGTGGTGATCCCGGCGGTCCTTCTTCACATCCTCCTTGGCATCGCCATAGCTCTTGCGCACCTCGCCCGCACCTTGCTGCACGTTGCCCTTTGCCTGCTGAGCGGGGTC
This sequence comes from Paraburkholderia sp., assembly GCA_034668065.1. Classification (GTDB taxonomy): domain Bacteria; phylum Pseudomonadota; class Gammaproteobacteria; order Burkholderiales; family Burkholderiaceae; genus Trinickia. The sequence continues at coordinate 95 of JAXDQB010000253.1, read as the reverse complement.
GCCGGTGGCCTTGCCCACGGTTTCGTTTACCTTCCCTTTCACCTTTTCCGCTACACCCTTCACTTGATCCTTGTTCATGCGAACCTCCGATGGAT
>JAXDQB010000252.1:0-16369 GCA_034668065.1 Paraburkholderia sp. | reverse complement strand
AAGAAGGCCAGGTTGCGAAGAGCTCGGATCTCGTCGAAGCCGCCTCTCTCGGCGCGGTGATCGTCATGCTGCTGTCCGGTGAACACTATCTGGCGGGGACGCTGCGTGCGATCGTCAAGGAGGCGCTCGACTTCGTCGGCGGTGACCGATCGACGCAGAACATGACTGCCGTGATCGGCGACATCGGCACGCAGGCGGCCCATCTCATGTGCGGCGTCGCGGCGCTCGTGTTCGGTGCGGCCCTCCTCGCGTTGGCGCCTCAGACTGGATTGCAGATGGCGTTCCTGGCGGTAGCGCCGAAGTTCACGGCGGTCGAACCGGCGTCGGGGCTCATGAAGATTTTCTCGATGAACTCGGCCGTCGACCTCGGCAAGATGACGGTCAAAGCCGTGATCATTATCGCCGTGATGTGGGTGACGATCGAAGCGGCGCTGCCGGTCGCCGCCGGCGCGCTGAACCAGCAGCTTGCGCAGCTGATCGGCCTGCTGTGGTCGGTCCTTATGCACGTTTTCGAGGTCATGCTGGGCGTACTCATCGTGATCGGGGCGCTTGACTACAAATTGCAGGCTTGGCTGTTTATCCGCAAGAACAAGATGTCGAAGGACGAGGTCAAGCGCGAGCATAAGGACAGCGATGGCAACCCCGAGATGAAGGGCGAGCGCAAGCGCATGGCGAAGGAGATTTCGCAGGAGGATCCGAAACGCGGGGTGAAGCGCGCCAATGTGGTCGTCGTGAATCCGGTTCACTACGCAGTGGCCCTGCGCTACGACCCGACCGAGTTTCCACTGCCGGTCGTCGTCGCGAAAGGCCTCGACGAGCAGGCACTGCTGCTGCGCCGCTATGCGACAGAAGCCGGGGTGCCGATCGTCGCCAATCCGCCTGTTGCCCGGTTGCTGCACAAAGTGCCCGAAAAGAAACCGATTCCGGAAGACCTGTTCGAAGTCGTCGCGGCGATTCTCAGCTGGGTCGACGGCCTCGCAGATCAATCAGCCACAAGGAAGTGATGGACATGTTCAAAACATTCAAGCTGCCCGGCGTTGGCGAGGCCGGCATCGCGGTGCTGCTGGTCGCGATCGTCTCGCTCATGATTCTGCCTTTGCCGACGTTGGCCATCGACGGATTGCTCGCAATCAACATTGCGATCAGCGTCACGCTGTTGATGGTGACGTTGTATGTCGGCAACATCGCGACGCTTTCCGCATTCCCTTCGGTGCTGTTGTTTACAACGCTGTACCGGCTCTCTCTGAATATCGCGTCGACGAAGTCGATTCTGCTTCACGCCGAGGCCGGCGACATCATCGAAAGCTTCGGCGAACTGGTGGTGGGCGGTAACCTCGTGGTCGGTCTTGTCGTATTCGCGATCATCGCGGTGGTGCAGTTCATTGTGATTGCGAAAGGCTCCGAGCGGGTCGCGGAAGTCGGCGCGCGCTTCACGCTGGACGCGCTGCCGGGCAAGCAGATGAGTATCGACGCGGACCTGCGCGCAAACATTCTGACGGCCGAGGAGGCTCGTAAAAAGCGCGCACGTCTCGCAATCGAGAGTCAGTTGCACGGCGGTATGGACGGCGCGATGAAGTTCGTCAAGGGCGATGCGATCGCCGGCCTGCTGATTACGTTGATCAACATCGTCGCCGGCATCGCCGTCGGCGTTGCATATCACGGGATGTCGGCCGGCGAGGCGGCGAACCGTTTTTCGGTGCTCTCGATCGGCGACGCGATGGTGTCGCAGATTCCGTCGCTCCTGATCTCTGTCGCGTCGGGCGTCCTGATCACGCGCGTCGCGGACGAGAGCGGCGGCGATTCCAGCGGCTCGATCGGCGACGAAATCGGCCGCCAGTTCACCAGCAACTCGCGCGCGATGTACCTGGCCGCGCTGCTGTTGCTCGGCTTCGCCTTGGTGCCGGGCTTCCCGTTTCCGCTGTTCCTGCTGCTTTCCGGCCTGCTGGCTTTCGTCGGCTATCGGATGCAGAAGAAACAACACCGCCCCGCTAGCGGCTCGGGCAAGCCCGTCAGCGCATTGCAACGCGCGGGCGCGAAAGGCGATGCGCCCTCGATTCTGCCGCGGCCGCCGCAGTTTACCTGCCCGCTCGGCGTGAGGCTCGCTCCGGACGTGAGCCACCGGCTCTCGGCCGAAGCGCTCGATCGCGCATTCGACTTGCAGCGCGCGGCGCTGCAGGCCGAGGTCGGTTTGCCGTTCCCCGGGATCATGATGTGGACCGACGAAACGTTGCCGGTGGATACCTACGAAGTGCTGATCTACGACGTGCCGCACGGGCGCTCGACGCTGAGCGAGGCGGCGCAGGCGGCGGCCGATGCGGCAAATGCGGCCGATGCCGGCGCGAACGCCAAGGCGGGCGCGTCACGTACGCCGGAGGCGTTGATCGCGCTGCACACGATCGATTTGCTGCGGGGGCATGCACACCTGTTCCTGGGCATTCAAGAGACGCAGTGGATTCTCGATCAGCTCGGCGAAGAATATCCCGGCCTCGTGGCCGAGGTTCAGAAGGCGCTGCCGCTGCAGAAGATGGCCGATGTGCTGCGCCGTCTGCTCGAGGAAAACGTGCCGATTCGCAATATCCGCAGCATCACCGAAAGCTTGATCGTTTGGGGTCCTAAAGAAAAGGACATGTTGATGCTTACCGAATACATCCGGGTGGATCTCGGCAGGCTGATCGCGTATCGCGCGACGGGCGGCCCGCGTGATTTGCCGGTGGTGCTGGTGGACGTCGAGGTCGAGCAGCATATCCGGCAATCGATCAAGCAGACGCCGACAGGCAACTTTCTCGCGCTGCCCCCGGACGAGATCAACCGCCTCCTCGGCAAGATTGTCGACATCGTCGGCGATGCTCCGCGTGAGCAGATCGCGATCGTCGCATCAATGGACATTCGCCGTTATCTGAAGCGGATGACCGACTCGCGCCTCAAATGGCTGCCGGTCTACTCGTACCAGGAGTTGGGCGCGCATGTCGACCTGCAGCCGGTTGGTCGCCTGACGATGTAGCCGAAGGAGGCGTGACATGCATCCCACCACCACTCATCGTCCACGCATTATCGAGGGGCCCTCGACGCACGCGGAAGGGGCGCCAACGACATCGTCGCGGCAAATGCGCAGCCAGGCCGCGTTGTTCAGTGCGCTTCGAGCCCGTGCCGCCGCCCGCAAGGAGGATGCGGCTCGGCCCGCAAGCCACCAACGGCCGGACGAGGCGGATGCGGAGGCGGATTTGCAGCCGGACATCGTCGAAGCGTGCGATCAACACGGAGAGGACGGCAACGATCGTGGCGACGACGACTCCGCCGAGTCCGGCGGGCACGAACCGGAAGCGTCGGAGCACGAGCTTGGCGAAGCGGCCGGCGTCTGCGCGCCCTTCGCGCATATTTCGATGGAGCAGCATGTCGATGCGATCAATCGCGCGTGTTTGCAAGCACGACGCGGCAAATCTCCGTCTGCATCTGCATCTGCATCTGCAGCGACAGCGCCTGTGTCGATCAAGCCCTCGCCGGCTTCGCACCCGCTGATCGAATCCATCGTGGCGCAAGTCGCGGATTTTTGTTCGAATCCGGCCGTGCTCGCACGCGGCCAATGGCACATCACCATCCCGATCGATAGCGCTCTGCTGCCAGGCTGCAGTTTGAGTCTCACGCTTTCGTATTTCGACCTGGCCCTTCGCTTCGAGACGACGGACGAACGTTCGAAGCAACTAATCTTGCAACATGTAGCGACGCTTCGCGAAAGTCTGCAAGCGTTGATGGATTCGCGCTCTGATGACCCGCGAAACATCGAAATCACCGTCATCTAAAACAATATGGACCAGACCGACATGTTCCTTCACGACGCGCCCGCCTTGGCCGAACCGTCGTTGCCGACTCCCGTCGCACTCGACCCGTCGCGGTTGCCGACGCTGGCCGTGGCGACTGCGCGCCAGCACCGTCTGGCCGTCGACGAACGACTGCGCGCACTGCTCGCGCACGTGCTCGGTATTGCGGGTTGGGCTGTGGGCACGCGCAATCCGATCGATCCGGCGCGCGCGGCCGTTATACGGCTGGGTTGGGGCATGCAGACGGCATCGTTCGTCATTGATCTCTCGCAACATCTCGAGCTTGCGAGCCTCGCCACTGGCAACGAGCCCATTCATGCGAACGTGCGCACCGCCGTTGCGGCGATCCTGCTAGCCCCGCTGCTGCGTGCGTTCGAGCAGCTTGGCATCGAAGGAGTCGAGATCGCATCCATCGAGCGGTGCATGCCGGTGCCGCAGACCGTTGAATGCTGCGCGCTCGCCTTTCGGATCGGCGCGCAGCGCATCGACGCCGTGCTCGTACACATCGACGAGGCCTGGCTCCAGACGCTCGAGCAGATCGTCGCGCGGCAATGCACGCCGTTCGTCACGCATGTCAGCGAGATCGCGGTGCCAGGCCGCCTTCGGGTTGGCGAAAAAACGATCAGCATCACGACGCTGGAATCGCTTCGCCCAGGCGACGTCATCCTGGGTGCCGTGCCCGCGAGCCTCGGCGCGCTGCTGGCGAACGAAGCCGCGCCGGTTCGGGCGGAGGTGGTATGGGGGCGCTACGGTACCCGGCAGCTGCGCGCGATGGTCGACGTTGCACAACAGACACTTACTTTGAATGAGGACCCCACCGTGAGTCACGATACGCAATTCAACGCTCCTCTGACCGATTCGGTCGACATGCCAATCGGAATCAGCCAGCTCGATCTGCCGCTCAAGCTTGAGATCGATGCGGTGTCGCTGCCGGTTGCACAGCTGTCGGCACTGCGCGCCGGCTACGTGCTGGAACTGCCCACGGCAATTGCCGATGCCCGCATCCGTCTTGTGACGTACGGGCAGACGATCGGCTTTGGGGAACTCGTGAGCGTTGGGGACCATCTCGGAGTGCGGCTCGTCCAGCTGTCGCAAAGCCATGGTTCAGTTTAGCGATATCACCGGGCTGTTCATCACGGTCGTCGCGATCAGCCTGGTTCCTTTTGTAGCGATGGTCGCCACCTCCTTTGCGAAGATCGTCGTGGTGCTCGGGCTATTGCGCAATGCTCTCGGCGTACAGCAGGTGCCGCCGAACACGGTGCTCAATGGCATCGCGATCCTTGTCACGGCCTACGTGATGGCGCCGATCGGCATGCAGGCGATGCAAAACATGCAGGCGATGCCCAGGACGCAAGGCTCCAATTCTTCGGTGATGGTGCTCGATGCCTTCAGCGCAGCCAAAGAACCGTTCCGGGAGTTCCTGAAAAAACATGCGCACGAGCGCGAGAAACGGTTCTTCATGCACTCGGCGGCAGCCATCTGGCCGAAGCCCATTGCCGCGCAACTTCGCGAAGACGACCTGATCGTGCTGGCCCCGGCGTTCACCCTGACCGAGATGGCCGATGCGTTCAAGATCGGCTTTTTGCTGTACATCGCTTTTGTCGTCGTCGATCTGGTGATTGCGAACGTGCTGATGGCCATGGGCCTCAGTCAGGTTCAGCCGACCAACGTCGCCATTCCGTTCAAGCTGCTGCTGTTCGTTGCCATGGACGGGTGGTCGACGCTGATTCACGGCCTTGTCTTGACTTATCGCTGAGCTGCACTTCCTTATGGAAACCGAAACGCTGATTCGTCTCACCACCCAAGGATTGCTGCTCTGCCTGTCGGTCTCAATGCCGGTTGTCGTAGTCGCTGCCGTCTCGGGACTTGCGATCTCATTTTTGCAAGCGATCACCTCGATGCAGGACCAGAGCATCTCCTTCGCGGTAAAGCTCGTTGCCGTCATCGTCACAGTACTGGTCATGGGCACGTGGGGTGCGGCATCGATCCTGCGCTTTGCCAATGAAGTCATCACGCTTGCGGTGCCATCATGACGACACGCATCAACAGCGGTGACGGCCGCCAGGCGCAGCAGGCGGCCGAGGACGCGCGCGCCGGCGCCGAACACTCCACCTCGGCGCACGCGCAACAGACGCATGCGTCGCAAGTTCACATGCAGCGCACGAAGCTGGCAGCGAAGCTGCGGCAGGAAAATGCGCAGCATGCCGCCTTCTACCGGAACAGGCGGTTCGCGACGTCGAATCACAAACCGACGTCGGCCGCCGCGCAAAAGCTGCTTCGCCAACTCGGCCAGCGGCCGCGCCCGGGGCATGCCGCGAAGGAGCGCGGCAAGGACGGATTGGCGCACGAGCCGCGAGAGGAAGCGCAGGGCGCGGAGGAGAAGTACAAGCAGCACGAAAAACAAGAAGGTCACGAAAAGCGCGAGGAGGGAGATCCTCAGCAAAACGGCCAGCAGAACGAACAGCAAAACGGGCAGGGCGAGCAGCAAGCACCGCGCGACAGACAAAACCGCGAGCGCCGCGAGAAGCGTTCGAAGTTCGCCGTGAAGGCCGGTAAGGCTGGCAAGGCCGCGCGGGCGCGTGTGCTGCCGAACGGGTTGCAGTTGCTCGCTGAACGGCATCGTGATTCGCCGGACCTTCGTGAGGAGCTCGCCACCTCCTATACCAAAGCGGTTTTACGGCTCACTTCGAAAATGGAACGCGGGGGGCTGCTTTTACCGCTGCTTTTGCTGAGCAACATCACTTCACCGCGCGGCGAGCTGGCGAGCAAGGTGGCGCGGATGAACGCGCAGGGCAATGCGGTGCACGCATTGCGCGGACCTGACGCAAACACCGCGGCCTCCGTCGGCGTTCTCGAGCAATCGCGCGATCTGACGCTCGCGCTGCACACCTCCGGCATCGAATATTCGGACGATGAGCAATCGCTTGCGATGGTCAAGCAGCGTTTGCTCGATGCGACCGCGGATACTCCGGCGGCCACGGCGAAGCGCGGTGCGGCCGCTTCGGGTAATTCGCAGGAAGTTCGCGTCGCGCCGGTGGCGCCAAACAGAAATCCCTAAACTGACATTAACGGTTGTATCAAGAGTCAACGCGAAACGGACACATGGGAAACACGAGCATGAAAGCCTTGCGAGTATTGACCGGCACACACGCCGGCGCCCAAATCCGATTGGCGGGCGGCACTTATCGAATCGGCGCGGCCGAAGATGCCGACATCTGCGTCAGTGACTGGCAGGTGGACGAGCTGACGCTTATCGTTGGGGAAGACGGCGTGACGCGCCTGCGCCCGGGCAATGGCGACGAGTTGCTGGTTGCGGATTTCGTCGCGGTTCCGTTCGGCGACGTGGTGTTCTGCGTCGGCCCGGACGATGCCCAATGGCCGCGCGATCTGGATCTGCTCGCTGGACTATGGAAGACCGCCGAGCCGGCGCCCCAAGGCGACGACGATGGTGATGGCCACGGTCGCGGCGTCGTTGACTTTAACGTTGACGTTGATGGTGACGGTGGGGTTCGGCGAGAGGCAACGCCTCGCGAGATGACCTGGCGGACTGCGGCAGTGGCGCTCGCGTGCACTGCGGTGATCTGCGCATTGGTGACGGCCGGCGTGATGTTCGCCGGTACGCAGCCGAGCGAGGCGGCGAGCGTGAAGGTTGACGTCAATGCACTATCGAAACAAGTCACGGCTGCGCTGCACCGAACGGGGTTGGCGGATTTGAGCGCGGCACCGCGCGGCGCACAGGTGGCGGTGCGAGGCATCGTGACGAGCGCGAGCGACAGCGAGAAGGCGCGACGGATCATCGACGATCTCGCACGAGGGCGGGCCTCGGCGCAATACGACGTGGCCGACGACGACGTCGACAACATTCAGCAGTCCCTTGCCGGCACAGGTGCCGAGGTCAGCTACTCCGGCCACGGCGTATTTCGCGTGAGCGGCAACGTCCGGTCCATGTCGACTTTTCGGGAACGTGTCGGCGAGGTGCGGGCGGATCTCGACAGCAACGTGAAGCGCATCGACGTTGATGTCAAGGAGGCGGCCAGTCCGCAGCCAAACGTCGAATACACCGAAGTCGTGGCGACGGGGGGGCTGCGCTATATCCAGACACCCGACGGCACCAAGCATTTGTTCGATGGCGCCGACGGCAAAAACCACGATAGCGATTGACCATGAAAGGAAACGACATGTACGACGCATTGCTTCCCATCGCGCAGGATCTGAACGCGCTCGACGCGACGCTCAGTGCGCCAGATAGCCAACAACGGGTTGCGCGCATTGCGGCCGCCTTCGACGAAACGGCCCGCCGAATCAGTTCCGCGACGCCTTCCGCGGCCAACGAAGGGGCCCGCGTTGATTTGCAGAAGCTGTATCGCGGGATGCTCGCCGCGCGGCGCATCGTGCTGGCGCTGCATGAACGTCGCAGCGCGCAGAGTGCCATGCTTTGAAGTGGATTGCCTTGACGCTCCGAGATCCGCATTTGCAGGCGGCATGCGGATCTGCGGATGTAGCGCCAGTTTTAGATGGAAGCGCCTGAAGTTGTTCTTTTTTGATTGAAGTACAGAGACTTTTTAAGCCACTAGTTTTTTCTTAGGAGAAAGACACCATGTCCAGTTCCACCACCGGTCTTCCCAGCACGTCCAGCGTTCAAACCTCGAACACGGATGCGATCTCGCAAATGGAGCAGATTTCCAACGCCGAGAACGCCCAGACAATTGCCACTGCGCAGATCAAGGCGCAGCAAGATGAGACGCAAGGTCTGTCGTCGCTCATCACCGGCGGCGCTTCGGGCATCAAATCCGCGGCGGCGGGGCAGTAAAGCGAATTTTCTCGCCCTACCACGCAGGGGGCACGGAAGCGGGAACGAACAGTCCCCGCGCCGTGCCCCGGTTTTTTTTTCAACCGAATACCGCATAGCCCATGAGCAGGGAACGCTACGAAGAGCTGATTCACGAGGTTTGCGCCGTTGTCGGTTTGCCCGATGCGGACTATGTCGTCGAGACGCGGGCGCTCGAGATCGAAGGCTTCGACGTCCACCTTGATCATCAGGAAAACGATCCCAATTCGATCTACGTCACCTTCCACTATGGCGCGGTGACAGCCGGGCGCACGCTGACCGTATTCCGGCTGATGCTCGAGGCGAACCTGCTGATCTACGCGCAGGACCAGGCGCAGCTGTGCCTCGACCCCGACACCGGCAGCATCGTCCTGCTCATACATGTGCCGATGAGCGACGATGTGACGGGCGAATACCTCGCGGACATTTTCGGACACTATGCCGAGCACGGCCGCTACTGGCAGAACAATATCCTGCAATCTGCGGACGAGATGTTCGAAGGGATCGCGTCGGGCAACTACATGTGGCTGCGCGCGTAGCGCTGTTACGGCTTTCATCGCACGCCGCTCCGTTTTAATGGCGACGCGGGTGCTACGCGGACAGGCGCGGAATCAGCAGAACCAGACGCTGCCGGCCATGCAGATCGTTGGGCAGGGGCGCCGCGATCACGAGACACTCACCGGGCGCCACGCTCGTGGCGAACCCCCCGCGCCATGCGCCATCGGCATCATGGCCCAGATCGATACGCAGGCCGATCAGCGGGACAGACTGCTCTCCGCTGATCGTCGGATCGATCGAAAGCCACAGGTCGGGCGCAGGATTATCCGGCGCGTCGCCCTCGTCATCGTCGTCCTCTTGCGCGAGATGCAGCTCATGCCGGTCGATCACGGCAGGCGAGCCGGCGAGCGTCAACGCGGTACGCGCCACTTCGAGCTGCACGTGCCCCGTCTTTTTGAGTTCATCGATCCGCGCGAGCAGCGCATGACCGCCATCGACGGCTGTGCCGAAGCGCGGTTGCGCTGCCGCGGCCGAAACCGGTGCTTCGAAGGGCACGGGCGAAGCGGGTTGGAGGTCCGCGAGCGCGCTCGCATCGACGTCGATGACGGTGGTCTCGATCGAGACGAACTTAGGCTGCACGTCGACATCGGAGACGAGCACGCCGTCGCCGTCGATCCGCTGCGGCTTGTCGCGTATCAGAATCGAGTTGGTCCGCGCATCGGCCTCGATGATCGGCAATGGGGCATCGAATTCGACGACCTGCTCCGTACCGGCGCTCCGATGATGGAAGCGCTCGCGAAGCAGCGTCGCCGCGCCTGGAACCGTGACTGGGCGCTCGTCGATCATGTGCGTTTCGTCGGCCGCGGTCGCAATCGACAGGCGAAATACACGAACCGTCGTGCGCACGCGTTCGCGCGCGTCCTGCTCGAAGCGTTGAGCGGCAACGCGAATGCGCTCGACGTAAGCGGCCGGCCCGCGCACCGTCACCGTGTGCGCCGCTTTGTCGATTCGGAGCGGAAAATGCGCATCGATCGCGCCGGCATGATCGAGCGCCGCCAGCATGTCTGGCGGCGACATGTAGTTCGGCCGTATGGCGATGTGCCTTTGCTCGCTCGCGGGCGACACTTGCAGCACTGCTCCGTCGTAGTACCACACGAGCCCGTGCGAATCGCAGAGCGTATCGAGGAACTGTTGCGGCGACATGACGAAGCGGCCGCCCACATTGCCCTCGATGTGTCCGCTCATGCGGACCGAAACATGCTGGGCCGCGGCGAACACGTTCAGCGCGTCGGCAACGCTGCTGCCGTTGGTCACGTAGACATAGCGGCTGCCGGTCCAGTCGACATCGGCGGCGCCCGCCTGCGTCGCGGCGACGAGCGCGCCCGTAATCACGGGCCAGCGCAGCAAGTTGCGGATCGACATGGCGTTCATAGCGGGTGTGAGGGGGCATCCGCCGCAGTGGGGCCGTCGGGCTTGAGAAGAAGGCGGTAGCCGGTGGCATAGACCGACTGCACATTCCAGCCGATGCCTATTGCCTTTAGGCTCGCGCGCAGCCGGCTCACATACATGTCGACTGAGCGGCTTTGCACCGCGCTATCCCAGCCCCACACCACACTCATCAAGTCCTGGCGCAGAACAACGGCGCCGACGTGCTGCGCCAGGTGCCACAAGATGTCGAATTCCTTCGTGCCGAGCCGGTGCGCCGTGCCAAGCGCGACGAGCGAGCGCGCCTGCTGATCGAGCACGCTGTCTTCGATTATCATCTTGCGACCCTGCACGTTCGCCGGCGCGAAGCGGCGCAGCAGCGCGCGCACGCGAGCAAGCAGGACCTGCCGGTCGAACGGCTTCACGAGGTAATCGTCCGCGCCGGCATCGAGTATCTGCACGATGTCCGATTCCTCCGAATGCACGGTCTGAAAAATCACCGGCATCGTCGATTGCGAGCGGCCGCGAATCTTCTGCAAGAGCCGGTCGCCCGAAACGCCGGGCACATCCCAGTCGAGTATTGCAAGATCGGCCCAGTGATCGGTCAAGTGCTGCTGCGCCTCGCGTCCGTCATGGAACCCGTCGACGTGGTAGCCCTCTGTCTTGAGCCACGAGTTCAGCAACGCATGGTGAGCCACGTCGTCCTCGACAAGGAGGATTCGCACGGGTCTGCCGGCCATCAATTTCATGAGACTTTTGCTCCGAAAAACGTCGCCCTCGAAAATTTCTGTCAGGCAGGAGAGGGTGCCAAGATGGAAGCTCGATTGTAGTGGCGTACCTTCATGCGCGCTGTCCTCGATCCAGCTTCCATCATCTGCGCGCCGCGAAGAGCGCGCGGTCCGCTTCGACGAGCGACGAGGGGACGCTTGTCGCGGGTCTTGAGTTCAGGCATGGCAGGCGCAGTGCGAATATCGTGCCGCCGTTGCGGTTGCGCTCGGCATATAGCGATCCACCGTGCACTTCCACAATCTGTACGGCCAGCTTCAGCCCGAGACCGAAGCCGGTCGCCGTTTTTTTTCCGAGCTTCTCGAATTCGGTCAAGCGCTCGCCCTCGGCGAGACCGGGCAACCCGCCCGCGCGATCGTCGACGAGCACTTCGACAAAGCTGCCTGCGTGCCGCAGCGATACGGTCACGGCCTCGCCGCGAGGCGACGCGCGAACGGCATTGTCGATGAGGTTCTGGATCGCGCGCGCGACGAAATTGCGCATGCCGCTCACCCATACCGGCGAGCTGTCGGCAAGCCACAGCTGCAGCGCCACGCCGCAGTACACGGCCGTGACTTCCAACTGCGAAATGATCTGGCGCACGGTCGCGCGCAACTCGAAGCGCTTGAAATCGCGTTTGTGCAGGTGGTCCGTCACCGAGGTGAAAATGAACTGTTCGCCAAGCGAGAGCACGTAATGCGAAAGCTGGGTGATCTGCTCCATTCCGCCACAGCGCTCGAATGCATCGCGGTCGCTTGCGTCGAGCTGTGTGAGGGCGCTGATCGAATTCAGAGGCGAGCGCAGGTCATGCAGCAAAAAGCGCAGCGACATCGCCCGTTCGTCGAGCGCGTGCGCGAATGGCGTCACGTCGCTCACGGTGACCACGGCACCGGCGTCGCTGGCCTTCACCGGGCCGGCCTGGACCCACAGCGTCGCCTCCTCGACGCGCACGTCGATACCGCGCTCGAGGTCGCCCGGACGCAGCATTTCGGACATCTCGAAGCGCTCGCCGAGTGCGGCCCCGAAATCGGTCCCGGCCGGCAGCGCCATCTGCAGCATGGTCAACGCTCGCTCGCTCGCCTCGATCACCGCGCCCGAACCGTCAAGCGCGACGATGCCGCATGGCAGGCCGCCCAGCACGGCCCGCATGCGCCGCGATTCGTCGTCGGACAGCCGTTGCTGTGAATCCACGCTACTCTCCTGCGTACGCCGGCTGGCGACAGTTACGGTGAAATGACCCGAGGTGACAGCAGGAACAGCCGCTCCATGTGGCTCTTCCCATTGGTATTTGTGCGAAAGAGGGCGCCGAGCAGGGGGATCTTCGACAACCCCGGCACACCCGTGACGCTTGCCGAAGTGTTGTCCGTCCGATAGCCGGCAATGAGAAGCGCCTGCCCCTCGTTGATGAACGCCTGCGTGTTGATGTTGCTGTTTTCGACCACCGGCAGGTTGCTGACCGTCTGCGACGTCAGCTGGCCATCCTCGATCGCGACATCGAGCTTAATCCGCGTCTGGCCGTCCTCCTCGACGACCATCGGCAGCACGCGCAGCGAAATGCCGGTCGAGATGCTGTAGAGATCACCCGATGTGTAGCCGGTCACCGGCACGAAGAACTGTGTCTTGTCTTCCATCACGGCTTCGATGTTGTTGAGCGTGACGACCTTGGGGCTCGCGTCGATTTTGGCGGTGTTGTTCTGCTGCATCGCTGTGATGCGTGCCATCAGGTAACGACCTGAGTCGCCGAGCACAGCGGCGATCGAAGCGCCGACAGGCGTCGCCGCGGCGATTGCATTGCCGGCGAGCGTCGCGGTGCCGAAATTCTGCGTGATCGAGCCGTTGTAGGTGCTTTGCGCGAGCGTGCCCGTGCCGGTCTGCACGTTGATGTGGCTGTTGTTCGCGGTCCAGTCGACCCCGAGCTGCTGCATAGCGGTATCGTCGACCTCGATGATGTGCGCCTCGATCTCGATCAACTGCGGCTTCACGTCGAGGCGATTGATCAGCGCATCGTATTGCGCCATCCGGTCGCCGCTATCGCGAATGACCACCGAGTTGGTTCGCTGGTCGGCCACGATCACGGGCAGCGAGTTGTCGGGCGTAGGCGTTGCACTCGCGTTCGATTCCGGCTGCTGCTGTGGATCGTTGACTATCGCCGCAACGGCGGGCGACGGCTGGCCGGTCAGCCCCGCCAATGCCCCTTTGTCGGTCAAGCCGCTCGGCACGGGCGGCGGGACGTACGGGCCGTTGTACATGTTGCCGTTGACGTCACCGACCGGCGCATTGCGCGTGACGCCGTTGGTTTGGCGTGCGCCTTGACGGTCGAGGCCGTGCGAGTTGTCGGACTTCGCCGCCTCCGGGTGATAGATGCCGTTGAGCACGGACACGACACCCTGCAACGTCACTTGTTGCCCGTCGATCTGGACCTTGCGGTCCTCGGCCCACGCATGGTTCAGCGGGAACACACGAACTTGCGTGCCGCCCAGCCGAGCGGCGTTCGTATCGAGGCGCCCGGCGATCTCGTTGACCATCTGCACATAGCGCGGCGGGCCGCTCACGAGAGCGGTGCCCTGCGACTCGTCGTAGACGATCGGGAAGCGGTCGTCGGCGATGTGCATCCGATCGAGCGCGTCGCGCAGCGCCGCGGTACCGGCGGTGTCGAGTTTCACCAGCGTGCTCTGAAGATCCGATGCGGGCACGATATCCATCACCTCGCCGTCGTAATACCAGACGAAGCCGAACGATGCGGCGAGCATGTCGATGAAGCGCCGCGGCGGCAGGTGGAACTTGCCGCTCACGCTGCCGGTCACGTCCTGGCCGATGCGTGTTGCAATGCCCTCGCTTGCGCCGAAATCGCGCAATACGTCCTTGATATCCTTACCTTCCGCCGCATAGTCGACAACCTGCGATTTCCAGTGCACTGGCGCCGCTTGGGCGGCTGGGCAGAGCAGGCCCAGTGCGCAAAAGGCGCTCACGGCGATGGCGCCGAGCCTTACGGTCCACTTCATGGTTGCATGCCTGATCGGGTTGACTGCAATGACGCACATGCCATTTCTTCGATACATCGAGGACGATTCCATGTAAGAATTTCCCACTCATCTTCATTCGAGCCGCACCGACCATGGACAGTCCGACATACGACCGCCGCGATCTTACCCGCGAAATCCTCGATCTCATTGATTTGCGCCAGACCTTCACCGACATTCACATCGAGCAGGACCGGCCGATCATGATCAAGGCGCCGCGAGGCTGGCTCGCGGTCGGCGAGGAGCCGGTGCTGCGCGACGAGATGTTGCCGACGCTGTCTTCGATCGAGCCGGACTGGGAAGCGCTGTTGCAGCTGGGCGCGATCGATCGCCCGTTCGTGCTGACGCGCTGCCGGCTGCGCTGCAATATCTACCGCACCTACGGTGGGCGCAAGCTCGTCATCTCGATCCGGCGACTGCCGTTGCAGCCGCTGCCGCTCGACAAGCTCGGCTTGCCCGCCTATGTGCGCTCGATGATCGACAGCGCGAAGGGGCTCGTGCTCGTGACCGGCCCGACCGGCTCCGGCAAGACCACAACGATCGCGTCGATGCTCGATCACATCAACCGCACGCGCAATAGCCACATCATCACGATCGAGCAACCGATCGAATATGAACTCGAAAGCCGGACGTCGATCATCTCGCAGCGTCAGGTGCCGGTAGATACGCCGAGTTTTCCCGCCGGCCTGCGCGAGGCACTGCGGCAGAAGCCCGACGTGATCATGGTCGGCGAGGTGCGCGATACCGAAACCGCGGAAACCGCGCTGCAGGCCGGCGAATCGGGGCACCTCGTGCTCGCGACGATGCATACGGGCAGCGCGCTCGGCACGTTGACGCGCCTTTTGTCGTTCTTTCCGCCCGAGCATCGCGAACGCTACGCGGGGTCGCTCGCCAACTCGCTGATCGGTATTGTCTGCCAGTGCCTTGTTCCGACGCAAGACGGCGAGAATTTTGTGCTCGCCAGCGAGCTGCTGTTCAATAACAGCCAGCAGATCAGCGCAATGCTGACCGACCCGGTTAAGCTGCCGTTCATTGCCGAATTCATGAAGCGCAAAGAGGACAATATGTCGCGCCTCTTGAACGACCACTTGTTCAGTCTCGTCGCGAAAAACCAGTGCCAGCCCCGCGACGCGCTGCGCATGACGTACAACCGGATGGAGCTGCACGAACTGCTGCAGACGCTCGCGCCGCACTGAGCGCTGCGGCGTGCGCGCGCGCATCAATAGAAGGGCGTAATGGACCACGTGGTCACGACTCCTGACAAGGGAAAGATGTTGTTCCCGGTGCCGCAATAGCTGGGACGGAACGAGGTCGGATTCGCGCCCCCGTAAATCATCCAATAGGTGGTGAACTGAACAAGGTAGCCACTGTTGTTGTGCGGCAGAGCATGGGTCACGGTGAGATTGACGTTCGCGAGGTCGCCGTAAATCCTCGATGACTGATTCACGGCGCTTGCGATGGTATTGCCCGTATCCGCGTCGATCACTTGCGTATATAGGGTTGCGTATGCACCTTGGCCGTTGCTCAGGTCTTTGGGACCACTGGGGCAACTTGTCACATAGGCGTCTTCGATGTGCGTCCACGCGTAGATCGACACGGCACCGTTCGTCGGTAATGCAGCCACGCGGCGGGTGACCGTGGTGTACCAATAGCCCATGACCGAGTCGTAGGCCGGCGCGGAAGGCGCCGTGTTGCAGATGAAGTCCGAGGTACCCGGCTGGCCGACGGAGATCGCGCAATCGGAGTCCGTCGCGACGGTCATCGGATTGATCTCGGCCTGCGACTGCCATGTGCCGTTCTGGCACGACAGCACGCGGCCCGATGCATCGGTCGAGACCGGCGTGGTGCTGGCCGCCGTCGGCGCGCACGGGGTGCCCTCCGTTTGCTGGTTGCCCAGCGCGAGAACACCTTGCTCGTCCACTGCGAGCGCCTGCCAAGCCTGGCCGGTGTACGTGTACGCGCGATTGGTCGCGAGCGTCATCGCGACGTCGCCCACGGCCGGCGACTGCAGCGAGGAG
>JAXDQB010000251.1:0-3123 GCA_034668065.1 Paraburkholderia sp. | reverse complement strand
CAGTCGCCCGCGGTGACTTCGATGATTTGCGATTCGTTCATGGTCCCGTTGTGAGCGCTGTCGATTAAAGCAATCCGAACCCGGCGAGCGCGGACTTCACTTGTTGCTGAGTCGGCGGCAAGCCACCGGCGCCAAGATTGACGACCTGAGGCGACCAGTAGCCGCCCGTGCGCCATGCGGTCGCGAAATTGTACAACTCGACGGTTGGCCGTTTGAGCGCTGCGGCGATATGCACGAGCCCGGTGTCGACACCGATCGTGGCCGATGCCCCGTCGAGCAGCCCGACGATTGCCGGCAGCGAGAGGCGCGGCGGCACGATGGCCGCGGGGCCGAGATCCTTGGCAAGCCGCTCGCTCGTCGCGCGCTCGACATCGTTGCCCCAGGGCAAAACGAGCGAGACGCCGCGAGCAATGAGCGAGCGGCCGAGTTCGAGCCATGCCGGCTCGGGCCACTGCTTGTCCGCGCGCGAGGTTGCATGCACGAACACCACGTAAGGCACCGGCAGATTCAAGCCCAACTCGGATAGCGCGAGCGCCGCGCACGTGGTGTTAAGACCGAAGTCGATATCGTCGGCCGGCGTCGGCGCCGGTAGATCGAGCGCGGCGGCAACAAGCTGGCGCGTGCGCTCGACGACGTGCGTACGCGGGGAAATCGGCACGCGCCGGTCATAGAAAAAACGCACCGGCCATTCGTAGCCCGCCCCGTCGGTGCGATTGCCCAAACCGACAAGCGGGCCACGCGCCCAACTCGCGACCCAGGCTGTCTTGAGGAGTCCTTGACAATCGATCACGAGATCGTAGTGCTCGCCCGCGAGCGCGCGCCGGAACTCACGGATCTCGCGCCATGTCGCGGGCGACGACAGATGCTTGCGCCAGCGCCGCAGCGAAAACGCAAGCGCGCGATTGACGCCGACGACGAGCCGCACGAGATCCGCGAAACCCTCTTCGACAAGCCAGTCGATTTGCGCATCCGGGTAACGCCGCCGGATGTCCGCGACGGCGGGCATGTTGTGTACGACGTCGCCCAACGACGACACTCGGACGATCAGAATCTTTTGCACAACGAAAGGATAAAGAAAGGTGAAGCGACGAACCCTGCAGATGCCCTGGCCCGGTTCGATCGAAACGCCGGCCGAAACATCACCGAAGCGCCGGCCGAAACGGAGCCCAAGCCGAGGTCAAAGCCGGAGCCCAAGCGCGCGATTCTACCTCGCCCGAGCGATTGTTCCCCATCAGCCTTTTTGTCGACTAAGTCGCTCCCGCCGATATGAGTCTTAATCTCCGAGCGCTAATCGCACTACAATGCTTGTCGTCCCTAGCGCGCCTGAGCGTTGCAAACGCATCAGACTTGAACCGAACATGCAGAACCAGTACCATCCGCCCCTTTTTCGCATGGCGCTGCCTTTTTCAGCGGCCGCCCTTCTCTGCTTGCTCACGGCATGCTCGAGTTCGCCGCAGAAACCGCAGCAGGAATTCTTCGACGCCGGCGCGAGCCCGTTCTCGCGCAACTTCAATGCGACGAGCGACGACGCGTGCGAGGCGGCGCGCCGCGCATTGCTCAACCAGGGATATCTCACCAATGAGACGCGTCCCGACGTAATCGATGCTTCGCGCGACTTCCAGCCAAACAACGACAAACACATTACCGTCGAATTTCACGTCGTTTGCACGCAGGGCGATGACCCCGAGACAAGCGTCGTTTATGCAAATGCGGTGCAAAGCGGCTACGCGTTGAAGAAGGTCGATACGTCGGCAACCGTCGGCTTCAGCGTGCTCGGCTCACTCTCGCTGCCGATCCGCTCGAACAGCGACTCGATGGTCAAGGTGTCAAGCGAAACGATCCAATCGCAGCCGTTCTACTCGCAGTTCTTCGATTACGTTCGCCACTATCTGCGCACCTCGCCGAAGCCGACACCGGTCCCTCGGACATCAATTACGACGACACTGTTGCCCGGTGAGCCATCCAGCCCCGCGGTAATTGGGGCCAATGCTCCAGTTGCAGGCAGGCAGACGATTCTGGCCATTCTGCCGCCCGCGGCCACGACGCCCGCTCCGGCGGCGCCGGCAACAGCCACGCCGGCACCAACCGCGGTGGCCCCCCCGGCCGCCGCGATGCCGTCGCTACCTGCACCCCTGGCGGGCCCGACCACGCCAGCCCCAGTCCAGCCGGCGGCGAGCGCCGTGCCCGCCGCCGCGCCCCCGACCGCCGCAAAGTAGCGGCGATACGAGGTTCAGAGGTTCAACTTGACGACGGCTAGGCGACAGGGGCAATTCAAAACGGCAGCTTGGCGTCCGGCTTCGCCGCCAGGATCACGCGGCGGAAATCCTCCTGAATGCGCTTGAGCGCATCCGCGCTATCGGCCTCGAAACGCATGACGACGACAGGCGTCGTATTCGACGAGCGGGCCAGCCCGAAGCCGTCCGGGTATTCGACACGCAGGCCGTCGATGGTGAGCACGTCGCCGGCCCCCGTGAAGCGGGCCTCTTTTTGCAAGCGGGCGATCAGCGCGAAATTCTCGCCTTCCTCGAGTTTCAATTGCAACTCGGGCGTGGACAGTGAGTTCGGCAAATCGTTAAGCGCCTTGCTTGGATCTTGCTCGCGCGAGAGCAATTCGAGCAGTCGCGCCCCCGTATAAAGCCCGTCGTCAAAGCCATACCAGCGGTCCTTGAAGAATACGTGCCCGCTCATCTCGCCCGCGATCGGCGCCCCCGTCTCGCGCAGCTTCGCCTTGACGAGCGAGTGTCCCGTCTTCCACATCACAGGCTCGCCGCCGTGCTCGCGCACCCACTTGGCGAGATTGCGCGTGCACTTCACGTCGTAGATGACTTTCGCGCCGGGGTTGCGCGAAAGGATTTCACGCGCGAACAGCATCAGCTGGCGATCGGGGTAAATGATCTGCCCGTCTTTCGTGACGACGCCGAGGCGGTCGCCGTCGCCGTCGAACGCGAAGCCGATCTCGCCTTCGCTCTTCAGCGCGTGGATGAGGTCGTCGAGGTTCTCGATGTGCGAAGGGTCGGGATGGTGGTTGGGAAAGTTGCCGTCGACTTCGCAGTACAGCTCTTTCACGGTGCAGCCGAGCCTGCGGTAGAGCTCGGGAGCGGTTGCGCCCGGAACGCCGTTGCC
>JAXDQB010000250.1:0-5478 GCA_034668065.1 Paraburkholderia sp. | reverse complement strand
GCCTGCCCGACGAGACAATCCGCGCGCTCGATTTGCCGCCGATGGTGGCGAGCAACGAAAGCCGGCACGGCACCGCATTCACTGTTTCCATCGAAGCGCGCCATGGTGTGAGCACCGGCGTATCGGCGGCGGACCGGTTGACCACGATTCGAGCTGCCATTGCCGAGGGCGCGAAGCCCGCCGATATCGTCCGCCCCGGCCACGTGTTCCCGCTGCGCGCCGTGCCAGGCGGTGTGCTCGCGCGGCGCGGCCATACCGAAGGCACGGTCGATCTCGCCGTATTGGCGGGATTGAAGCCGGCCGGTGTGCTTTGCGAGCTGATGAACGCCGACGGCACGATGATGCGCGGCGCCGATGTAGAGCGCTTCGCAGCGGCGCACGCGATGCCGATGCTGACTATCGAGGAGCTCGTCGAGTTTCGCCTTACGCTCGCCGCGACGGCGCGAGAATGCTTGGCGGATTGCGCGTGAGCGCAGGCGGACAGGCAAAGGGGCCTCAGCGGCCTGCTGTGAACGCTGTGGACGGCTGTTGCGGGCGTTTAAGGCTGCAGCGGGCGATGTTCGCCGCGGATGCTGCTGGCGACGAGTGCCGGCAGTTGCCCCATTCGTTCAATGATGTTGCCTCGCCAAGGTCGCGCAGCGCTTGCGCGTAGCCACTGAGTGAGTGGCTCGCGCCGACGAACGCGTTGGGAACGCCCCCGTTTCCCGTTTCACCCGAGCGGCTAAACCGCAGTGCCTTTTGAGGAGCCCCCCGAAAAAGCGGCGTGCGCAGAGTGCGGCGCAAACGGCGGTGCGGGCGGCAGGCCTGGCGGGGGCCCCGTGTCGACGGGGCTGAAGATCGGCATCGAGCTTGGGCATTTGAACGTCCTCAGCACGTCGCTGGTCAGCGGGTTCGCGACCGTGCCCGGACTTGCTATATCCAGCACGGACTTGCGGCCGTCAAAGTCGAATTCGACGCGCGTGCGTCCGGGTATCGCTGTCTCGACCACATGGCCCTTTTGCATCAGGCGCATGAGTGCCCACGGGCCGTCCGTCCCGATCATGGAGGTGTCGGCCCGGATGCGCGGGGTTGCCGTGATCTGCGCATGGACGCCGCCGCGCGGCCCCGGCCAATTCACCGCAGACGGTGCCACGGGGCCATGCTGATAGAGCATGGTCTGGCCGTCGATGTCGATCACCAGGGCCGTAATGGCCGGATCGAGCTCGGGGATTCGGATGTCGGCCTTCCACGTCAGTTGCTTTTGGCCAGGATCGGCAAAAAACATGTCGCGGATGGCCGTTGCATGCTGGAAGGGTTCGAGATCCGGGCCCTGAACGGGTTCCGTTGCACCAGGCAGTGTCCGGTAGCGCCACGGTCTGGCCGACGTATCGACGAACGGTGCAAGCGTCTTCGTGAAGAAGTCATCAATTACGCCACCTTGCGCGAACACGCGCGTGAAGTCGTCGATGCCGACGTCGCGCTTGCTGTCGGGCGCAAACGGATAGTTGCCTTCGATGGCCAGCCGGCAGGTGTCGCCCAGCACGGACTCCATTTGCCGTGACAGTAATTGGCCGATGCCCCGGTTCACCTCTCGAGAGCCTTCGGCGCCCAGCGCCGACAGCACCGCATGAAACGGCGCGGGCATCGTGTCCGCAGTCATCTTCAGTTTTGCGGCCGTATCGCTCGCGGGCGGCATGCTGTTGTTCGACAGGGCGTTCTCGGCGACGGTGAGCGCCGTGTAATAGTCGTTCAGCAGATTCGTCACGCCGTCGAGGCCCGTTTTGCCCGCCTGACCGAGCGCGTCTTGTGCGCCCGACAACGCTTCGGCGTTGCCGGTCACCACTTCGCGCAGCGCAGCGAAGCGGCTGTCGACAAGCTCGCGCTCGACGCGTTCCGAGGCGCGAATGCCGAGCGCCTTGTCCGCTTTCTGGCCAAGCTGCCCGGTGGCCTTTTGAAGGAAGGAGGTGTCCGATGCGGCGATGGGCTGCGTGAGCGTCGTCTCATGCACTGTCGCGCGCGCAAGACGCACGAGTGGCGAGTCCGGTGCCGCGAAGCTGCGCAGCACCTGGAGGTTGAATGGGAGACTCGTGCCGGTTACTGTGCGGATGTCCCCGAGAAACGCACCCCATTGCCGCGCGTATTCCGTCAGGTATTGCCGGCGGATTGCTTCGGTGATTGGATCGTCCGCGCCTGTCGCGGCACGCGTCAATTCAGCCGTTTTTTTTTGAGCCTCGTTTTGCGGACTGCCCAGGTACACGCGGCCCATCACCCACGCATCGTCGTCTCGCGCGGCTCGTACGAACTCCGGCAGGCGCTTGTCGAACAGGTTCCGGTACCCGTTGAACGTGAAGAGGCCTGGCACGCCGCGAGAGAGCGGGGCGCCGCTCGCACGAGTGAAGACGGTGCCGGCCTGCGGGCCGACTGCGCGGATCAGCGTGAACTCGTCCGGCGCGTCATTGTGCATGGCGGCCTTCGCTCGTTCGTAAAGACGTTCGGTGGCGTTGCTCGCGTCCAAAAACGAGCGGGCTCGCTGGATCAGTGCATCGTTGCGAATCAACGGCGACTGCACAATGCGCGCCCCGGAAAAAAGCTCTTGGACATGGTCGATCATCGACGCCCGTCCGCCGAACACTGAGGCACTATCGGTCTTCACCCAGTCGTTGAGCACCCAGGCCTTTACGTCGTCCGCGTTGAATTTGGCCTTGTCATAGAGCATCAGATAAACGCGCAACGTATCGTAGGCCGTCTTCGGATCGTCGTTGGAAATGGCTTGCGCGATGGCACCTTCCATCCGGTGGACGATCTGCGGGAGCAGCAGATTGTCCTCAAGCGCGTCGTATGTGCGGCGGCTCTCGGTCACAACCTCGGGCGCCGCGTAGAGGCCGAAGCGCCAGGTGAGCCCGGGAACCGTCAGATCCAGGCCCGGATATGCCGGCAATTGGTGTGCCTCGTTGAGCGTCTCGGGCACGGCTTGCGGTTTGAGTGCCCCATACAGCTGCGCGACGCGAGTGGCCAGCGCTTCGGCCTTGTGTGCGATGGCGTCGAGATAGCCGCTGTTGTTGCCGAAGCTGATGCGCCAGCTGATCGCCAGCCACACGAACAGCAGCACGGCAAGTGCGTGACCGGTCAGGCGTAGCAGCTTGAAGCGGAACTCCCAGCGCAAATTGGGCCTTACCAGGTGAGCTTCCGCAAACACGACCTTCGTCAGGAGGTCGCTCAGGAAAAAGCTCTGATTGCCTCCAGGCTGTGGCGTCAGTGCAATCGAAGGATTCTCTCCGTTGGTCGCCGCAAGGCGCTGCGCGACAGCGCTACGTTTGGCCGAGATTGTGCCGCCAGCTTGCGTGGCGCTTGTGAAGTACACGCCGCGAAGCGTTGGGTGGAACAGCGTGTCGTCATAACGCGAGTCGAGGAACACGCGCTCGATTAATTCAGCAAGCGGGCCGGTTATCGATGAGAACTCATCCGATAGCGCGGTGAGTGCCCGGCGCGTTCCCGTGTCGTGTTCGTCCTTTAGCCGCGTGTCGATGCCATCGGCCAGCCGCGCTGCCAGTTGCTTTAATTCGTCGTTGCAACGAACGCGGACGTCTTCGCTCGCGATCGTTTCCTTACCGTTCGGAAGTGAAAACCCCCAAACTTGCGCACGACCTTCCGCGGTGAGCGAACCGAAATATTCGGCGAAGCCGGTCAGCTGATCGATTTTCGTGATCAGCAGATAAACTGGAAAACGGATGCCCAGCCTTGCGCGCAGTTCAGCGAGGCGAGCCCGCAGATATGCCGCTTCGGCGATGCGCTCGTTTGCGTCGATGCCGGTTAATTTGCCGAGATCGACGGTAAGCAACGCACCGTTGATCGGCGCACGTGGGCGGTGATTGCGCAGCAGCTCCAGGAAGCCGAGCCATTCGGCTTCGTCAATGCGCCTGCGCAGGTCTGCGGTATCGGCGCCCAAGGCAGTGACAGTTGCCGTGCCGGCGGAGGTGGCCGTTGTCGCCTTCGCTTCGTCGACGGCAGACTGGCTGTCCTGCTCGCCCGGTTCTTTCCTAAGCTCGTCGCGGCGAGCCTTGCCTGCGGAATCGTCGGTAGACGATTTTTTCGCCGGTGCGGCTGCCGGAGCCGACAGCTCGTGGTGAGACGTGCCATGGTGGGTGTAATGACCGGACGTGTCGATCAGCACGGCGTCATTGGTCAACCACCAGTCGACGGATGCCGAGTCACCGGTTTTCGCGACGGTTGCCCGTTGCATCTGCTCGGCGATGGGAAATTTAAGTCCTGCGTTGAGCAGCGCGGAGGTCTTGCCCGACGACTGGGAGCCGAGCGTGATGTACCACGGGAGTTCGTACAAATACCGCTTTCCCTGAAACAGCTTACCCAAGCCGCTCGCACCTGTGCGCATTACCTTCAGGCGAGAGAGCGCGAGGGCGATTGAATCGGTGAGCTTGTGGAGTTGGCTGGCTGCGGGCGATGGCTCCTTCTTGCCGCCGAATTCGATCAGGCTTTTGAGGAACTTCTCGTCGCTGCGCATTTTCTGCCAGAGCCGGAAGACGCAATACAGGGTAAAGGCCGTTAGAACGACGGCGATTGCGGTCAACCGGGCTGACTCCGATGCGAACGGTTGCGCGTTTCCGAAGGCAAGAAGTGGCGACGCGTTCCAGATCAGCAGGCACAGCAAGGCCACGATTACGACAAGTGTCGACTTTTCTGCGAGCCATAGCAGCAGACCGGCCAGCAGCAGTACGATCACGAGAACTCGCATGCCGGCCCCTTCGAACGGCTTTAGGCTTCCGAAAGAGATCAGCGGGCCGACGAACCAAATTACCAGCGCGACGACAATCAGCGCAACGAGGGCGAGGAACTGGCGCGAGGCCAGAAACGACAGCTTCTTCATGCGTTTATTCCGAGAGGATGGATTGGGTTCGGCCGTTAGTATTGAACGGTGATTTCGACGCGGCGATTGAGTGCTCGGCCCTGTTTGGTGCGGTTATCGCCGAGCGGGTTGGCGTCGCCCTTGCCGACGCCCTCGAGGCGGCTAGCGGGCACGCCTGCAGCCTGCAGCATCTGCAGGACTTGGGTTGCGCGCTCCAGGGAGAGTGCTTCGTTCGAGGCGAACTGGCCGCTGCGGATCGGCATGCTGTCGGTGTAGCCGAGTACGGTGACGTTGCCCGGCACCTTCGCGATCTCGCCGGCGATCTTCGCGATCAGCGGCGCCATCGCGCGCTTCACTTCTACGCCGCCCGGCGGGAACATTGCATCGCCGCGGAAGGTGACCGTGCTGTGATGGGCATTTTCAACGACGCTTAGCGTGCCAACCGCTATCTCGTTTTTCAGCAATGCCTTCAGGTGCAGGGGCTTCACGTGCAGGGCCGAGGGAGCGGGCGGTGGCCTCATGCGTCCGATGTCGGCGATTTGTTTTTGCACGGCGGCGCCGCGGCGCATCAGTTGGTATTTGGAATAGCCGAACATGGCGAGCAGGACGGTAGACAGCACGACGACCGTGATCCAGAC
>JAXDQB010000249.1:0-2708 GCA_034668065.1 Paraburkholderia sp. | reverse complement strand
CGTCGAGCCTGGTCCATGTTCGTGCACGTCGTTTCCTGCCAGTCCCACAGCCCCCGCCAGCCCACCTCTTGCGCACAATCATGAACGAACACGAAATCGCCGAATACCTGCTCGCCAACCCCGAGTTCTTCTCCCAGCACGCGGAGTTGCTTGCGGCTGTCCGGCTCGCGAATCCGCACGGCAAATCCGCCGTCTCTCTGCAGGAGCGGCAGATAGACATGCTGCGTGAAAAGAACAAGCTGCTCGAGCGGCGCCTCGCCGAGTTGCTGCGCTACGGCCACGAGAACGACAGCATTTCGGCGAAGTTCAACCGCTGGACCGCGCAGGTCATGGCCGAACGCGATGCGCACGCGCTACCGCGCACAATCACGCATGGGCTCACCGAAGTGTTTGACGTGCCGAGCGCGGCGCTGCGCCTGTGGGGCGTGGCCCAGCCGTACGAGCACGCTGAGTTTGCGCGTCAGGTCGGCGAAGAGTTGCGGATCTTCACGAACAGCCTGAGCGCCCCTTATTGCGGCGAAAACACGGGCTTCGAGGCGGCGCAATGGCTTGTCGGCAGCGCCTGGGCGAGCATCGCGGCGGCCGACGACAGTGGGGCCGAACAGACCCCGGAGGCTTTCCAGTCGGTCGCGCTGGTGGCCTTGATCGACCCGGAGGGCGCCGGGGTGAACGCGAGGAACGGGACGAATACGAACGGCGCAGGGTCGACGTTCGGCCTGCTCGTCATGGGCTCGCCGGATCCACGGCGCTTTCACGAGGAAATGGCGACTGACTTCCTCATGCAAATCGGCACACTCGCGAGTGCGGCGCTGAGCCGGCTGCTCCCGCGGTAGCCGCGGCAACACGCTCCGCATCTACCCCCTTCCGAGACCACGCGTGCAACCGGCCGACAACGAACTGATCAACGCCTACCTCTCGAGCCTCGAGCACGGCCGGCGGCTGTCGGGGCATACGCTGCGCAGCTACACGCACGAGCTTGAAGCGCTGACGGCGCTCGCGAATGGCCGTCCGCTCGCGAGCCTAACGGCCACCGATGTTCGGGGCGCCGTCGCCCGCGCTCATGGGAGCGGTTTGTCGGCCCGTTCAATAGCGCATCGCCTTTCGGCCTGGAGGGCGTTCTATAGGTGGCTCGCCGAGCGCATCGAGCTGCCTGCCAATCCAGTAGGGGCCGTGCGCGCGCCGAAACAGCCGAAGCGCCTGCCAAAAGCGCTGTCGGTTGACGATGCGGCCGGGCTCATGGATGCGGACCGCGCCGGCGACGCGCAAGGCCTGCGCGATCAGGCCATCCTCGAGCTCTTCTATTCCTCGGGATTGCGACTGGCCGAGCTGGTCGGGCTCGATGTCGGCTTCGCCGAAGCCGACGGCTATCGCTCGGCAGGCTGGCTCGATCTCACTGCGGCCGAGGTAACGGTGCTCGGCAAGGGCGAACGGCGTCGCACCGTGCCCGTCGGCCGCAAGGCCGTCGACGCACTCTTGGCGTGGCTCTCCGTGCGAGGGCAGTTCGTGAAGCTGGACGCGCATCCGCTCTTTCTGTCGGTGCGCGGCGCGCGGATGTCGCCGAACGTCGTGCGCGAGCGCGTCAAGCGGGCAGCGCTTACAGCGGGCATTCCCGCAAACGTTCATCCCCACGTGCTGCGCCACTCCTTCGCGACGCATTTGCTGCAATCGAGCGGCGACTTGCGCGCGGTGCAGGAGCTGCTGGGTCATGCGAGCGTCGCCGCGACGCAAATCTATACGTCGCTCGATTTCCAGCACCTCGCTCAGGTATACGACACCGCACACCCACGCGCAAAAAAGCGCGACTGAACGCCGCTGCGCGGGCCACAATGCGGCCGCCAGCGCACAACCCTGTTTCCACACGCTTATGAATACCGTTACGCTCAAACCGTCGAAGGAAAAATCGCTGTTGCGCCGCCATCCGTGGGTTTATGCGAACGCAATCGAGCACGTCGACGGCAAGCCGGCCTCCGGCGCAACGGTCGTCGTGCGCGCTCACGACGGCCGCTTTTTGGCCCGCGCTGCGTACAGCCCCCATTCGCAAATTCGCTTGCGCGCATGGAGCTTCGATGAATCTCAGCCGATCGACCATGCCTTCTTCAAGCGCCGCGTGCAGCGAGCCGTGGCGCACCGGCGCTCCTTCCTGCATGACACTGGGGCGGTGCGGCTCGTCTTCGGCGAGGCGGACGGCCTGCCCGGGCTCATCGTCGACTGCTACCTGGGAGAAGGCCGCCTGCCCGAGCCAGACGACGCTGCGGCCACCCGCGGCCAACTCGTCTGCCAGTTCATGGCAGCCGGCGTCGAGGCATGGAAAGAGGCGATCGTCGCGGCGCTCGTTAGCGCAACCGGGTGCCCGAACGTGTACGAGCGCTCTGACGTATCGATCCGGGAAAAGGAAGGGCTGGAGCAAACGACGGGCGTGCTCGCCGGCGCGCAGCCTCCTGAGACGCTGATCGCGCGCGAAAACAACGTGCTTTATCACGTCGACGTAAAAAGCGGGCACAAGACGGGCTTTTATGTTGACCAGCGCGACAACCGCGCACTCGTGCAGACACATGCGGCCGATCGCGACGTTCTCAACTGCTTTTGCTATACGGGCGGATTTTCGTTGGCAGCGCTCAAGGGCGGCGCGCGGCGCGTGGTGTCGATCGATTCGTCGGGCGAGGCGCTGGCGCTCGCACGCGCGAACGTCGAGGCGAACGGGTTCGATG
>JAXDQB010000248.1:0-6434 GCA_034668065.1 Paraburkholderia sp. | reverse complement strand
CCTCGATGCGCACAGCATCGGCCGTCGACGCCAGTGATTGCGCGTCGACAAGCACACCGCGTGCCCGCAGATCATCGGCGAAACGCTTCATGGTGTCGTAGGCGGCGCGCCCCTCTTCGCGCGTGCGCGAGCGACGTTGCTCGGGTGGCTCGACGATGAGCAGCAGATAGGACATGGCGACACTCCTTCTACAGCAAGATTAGATCGCGTTCCATGCGGCGGGCTGTCGTCAAAGCATAGAGTACTGCCGTCGTGGTTGCCACCTGTCGTGCGCGCCCTCGAGTGCGGTGGCGCATCGTCCCGATCGTCTTAGCTGCGTGCGCGCAGCGTGCTCACTGTATCGAGACGTTGTTGAAATTCTGCCGCCCGAATGGGCTGACGTTGTATCCGCTCACGTTCGATCGCGTGATCGCGGCCGCGCTCGGATACCCAAGCGGAATCCACAGCGCCTGATCGTGGATGATTTTTTGCGCTGTCTGGTAGAGCTGCGTGCGCTTGCTCTGATCGGCCGTCTCGCGTCCCTGCGCGATGAGCTTGTCCAGCTGCGGGTTGCAATAGCGGGCAAAGTTGATGCCCGAGTGCACTGCGTTGCAGCTGAAAAGCGGCGTGAGGTAATTGTCGGGATCGCCGTTGTCGCCGGCCCAGCCCATGAAAAGCAGATCGTGCTGGCCCGCTTTCGCTTCCTTGATGAGCTCGCCCCATTCGATGACCTTCACGCTGGCCTTTACGCCGATCTTCGCCAGGTCGGCCTGGAGCAGCACCGCGCCGGCCCGCGGGTTCGGATTGAGCACGCTGCCGCTTGGACGCACCCAGATCGACGTTGTAAAGCCGCTCGGGAACCCCGCGTCCGCCAGCAGTTGCTTCGCTTTCGCAGGATCGTAGGGATAAGGCGAGACCGCGCTGTTGTAACTCCAGGTGTTCGATGGGTACGGGTTCGTGGCCGGCTGCGCCGTCCCGCCGAAGACGGTCTTCAGATACGTCGTGCGATCGAATGCGAGGTTGAGCGCCTGTCGGACCTTCTCGTTGTCGAGCGGCTTATGCTGTGTGTTCAGCGCGACGAATGCCGTCATGAACGCCGGTGTCTCGACCACCTTCAACGCTTTCTTGCTCTTGGCGGCGGCTACGTCATCGGGGTTGGGGGAAAGCGCGATGTCGCATTCACCTGCCCGCACTTTCTCCATGCGCACAGCGGGGTCGGGTGTGATCGCATAGATCAGGCGGTCCACCAACGGCTTCTTCCCCCAGTATTGCGGGTTGACGTCGTAGCGGATCACCGCGTCTTTTGTGTAGCTTCTGAGCATGAATGGGCCTGTGCCAATCGGCTTCGCGTTGAGCCAGGCCTCGTTGCCGGCCTTTTGCAGCTGGCCCGCATACTCGGCCGAGTAGATCGAGGCGAAACCCATCGTCAGGATCGACAGGAACGTGGCGTTCGGTTGGGCGAGTTCGAATTTGACGGTGGCATCGTCCGCCTTTGTCACCAGTTTTACGAGCTTCGCAAGGCCCATGGATTGCGCATGGGGGAAGCCGGTGGGGCCGGTTACTTTGTGCCACGGATTCGCCGGGTCGAGCATTCGCGTGAACGTGAATACGACATCGTCGGCGGTAAGCGGACGGGTTGGCTTGAAGTAGTCCGTGCGCTGGAATTGAACGTTAGGGCGCAGATGGAACGTGTAGATCAGGCCGTCGCTGCTGACGTCCCACTTGTCGGCGAGGGCGGGCACAACTTTCTTCGCTGCTTCGTCATAGGAGACGAGCGTGTTGAAGATCACGTCCGCAGATGCATTCGTCGTCACGAGCGAGTTGTATAGAACGACGTCGAAACCGTCGGGACTCGATTCGGTACAGACGACGAGCGGTTTGGCCAGCGAGAGTGCCGGCAAACCGGCGGCGAGCGTGGCGGTGAGAATGGCGGCGAACAATTTGACGCGCATGGGTTCTCCGAAGGCGGCGTGGTCAGGCTGTGTCGGTGTTCGTTCTTGTGCTCGGACGCCGGCCGCTGGTGCGGCCCCGGCTTGCGCTTAGGAGGGTGACTGGCGCGGCTTGCGGGGGGCTTTCTCGAACACGCGGTCGTAGAGGCCGCGCGGGAGCGCGCGAAGCAAAGCTGCGGCGATGCGCATCGGCCACGGGAAGATGGCAAAGCGCGACTTGCGCTCGATCGCCCGGGCCGCTTTGGCGGCGAAGCGCTCGGCGTCCATGAGGAACGGCATCGGGTAAGGGTTGTGCGCCGTCATCGGCGTTCGGATATAGCCGGGCGAGATCGTGACGACGGCCACGCCATGCGGGCGCATTTCCACGCGCAGCGATTCCAGGTAGGTCAGCGCCGCGGCCTTCGAGGCGCTGTATGCGCCCGAGCCCGGCAATCCGCGTACGCCGGCAACGCTCGCGATGCCAACGAGCGTGCCGTGCCGCGCCGCGGCCATCTGCCCGGCAAACGGCTCGAATGTCGCCGCCATGCCGAAGCAGTTGACGTCCATGACTTCGCGAAAGGCTTCCAGATCGCCGCGCCCCGTGGCGACGCCCTTGCTGATGCCGGCATTGGCAATGACGATATCGGGCGGGCCGTGCTCGGCGATGAACTGCGCGGCGGCGCTGGCCAGCGCCTGGGCGTCGCGCACGTCGAGTGTGTAGGTGGAGACGGCGCAGGAGGGAAAGGCGCGCCGGCATTCGGCGGCCAATGCGGCGAGTTCGTCACCTCGCCTCGCAACGAGGCCGATGATTGCACCGGCGCGCGCGTACTGCCGCGCAAGCGCCATGCCGATGCCACTCGATGCGCCGGTCAGAAAGACCTTTGGCGGGCGGGTTTGATGCATGCGAGCGCTCTGTCGCGGCGATCGTCAAATTGCGTCGTCAGGCCTTCAACCCTTCTTTGCCCGTACTTGCCCGACCAGGTAGTCGAGCACCTGCAGCGTACCCTGCAGGCTGTTCGTCTCCGCCGGGCCGGTTTCGTACTTGCCTTGCACAATGACCGTCGGCACGCCGTCGATCTTGTAAGCGTCGAGCAAACTCTTTGCTCGCGTCACATCGCTCTGGGCTGAGAACGAGTTATAGGCGTCGAGATATTTTTTGGGGTCGACGCCTTGCGTCGCGAGGAACTTGGCCTGCGCCTCCGGCGTGAGGAGGTAATCCTTCTTGACATGAATCTCGTTGAATACCGCCGGCGTGAGCTTGTCGTCGAGCCCGAGCGCTTGGAGCGCGAACAACATTTTCGAGTGCGGGATGAAGTCGTCGCGGAACGCGACGGGTACGCGCTTGAACACGACGTCAGCGGCTTGTTTGCTCTTCCACGCTTCAATGTACGGCTCGAACTCGTTGCAGTGCGGGCAACCGTACCACATGAACTCGATCACTTCGATCTTCCCGGCGGGGACGTCGACGGGCTGCGGCGATGCCAGCACGGTGTAGTCCTTGCCCGCGACAGGCGCGGCAGGCGTTGCCTGGGCGATGCCTGCTGCGGCGAAACCCATGGAGAGGAGGAGGGTGCAGATCAGCTTTTTCATAGGGGCTCTTGCATTGGTAATCGAACGTGCGGCGCGGCGCAGTGCTGCGCCGCGCACGCTACGCCGCTCTCAGACTCACGCCGCCGCCCGTTGGTTCGGGCTCAGGCCGCGGCGCATGCTTCACTGGCCGGCAAGGGCCTTACTTACTCTTTCGGCAATCGGATCACGGCCGTATCGATGCCGGCCTCCGATAGGCGCTGGCGCGTCGCATTCATGTCCTCGAACTTCGAGAACGGGCCGATGCGTACCCGGTAGTACGTCGCGCCGCCCGCGACGCGCTGGGTCACCTTCGATTCGAAACCCTGGAACGCAAGGCGTGCACGCTGCTGTTCGGCGTCCGTGGCCGTCTTGTAGGAGCCGACCTGCAGGAAGTAACCGGCGTTCGCCTGGGCATTCGCGCCGTTGGCCGAGGTGGCGGGCGGCACATTGGCGAGCTGCGGCGGCTTGTTCGCGGGCGTTTGCGGCTGCATTTGCGGCGCCGGCGCGGCACCGTTGGCAGGCGGAGGCGCGATGGTCGGCGGCACCTCGACGATCTGGGGCTCTTGCAGCATACCGGAGGACGCATTTTGCTGCGGCGGCGGTGCGGCCGATTGCCCCGGCGCCGTGTTGGGCGGCGCGATCTGCGGCGCTTGCGCTACAGGCTGGCCCGGCGACTTGCCCTGCAGCGCGCGGTTCGGATCGTATTGCTGATCGATTGCGCCCGTGCCAGAGGCCGAGGGCGGCGCGACTTTATCGACGAACGGCGTGGGTGCGCGCGTGATGTAGAGCGCCACCACGACGGCGATCGCCAGCCCGACGATCAGGCCGAGCACAATGCCGAGAAAGGTGCTCCCGGCCTGCTTCGATTGATTCGATTGCTTCGATGCGCTGCGTGGCGAACTGCGGCTGGGTTTTGCCATTGTCTGAATCACCTGCGAAAAAAACTCGGGGAACCCGGGAAGCACAAACGGCTCGTGGTGCCAAGGCCGCGCCGGTGCGCTGAACACGCTTGACGTGGCCACCGATTATAGCGACGGCCTCGCCCGCCGCATGACGGGGCGGCTACATTTTAGGCGGCGCCGAAACGCCGAGGATCGCAAGGCCGTTGGCGAGAACCTGGCGCGTTGCCGCGATCAGCGCAATCCGCGCTTCACGTTCGGCCCGTTCGTCGACAAGCACGCGCTCGGCATTGTAGAACGAGTGGAATTCGCCCGCGAGTTCACGCAGATAGAACGCCACCGCATGCGGCGCGAGCTCGGCCGCCGCATGCGCGAGCACGTCGTGATATTCGGCGAGCTTGGCGAGCAGCGCCATTGCGCGGGGGCTCGCGAGCGGCGTGACGTCGGTCTTCTGCAGCGTGGTCTCGTCGCCGTCAAAGCGCGTCTTCCATTCGCCCAGCACCGAGCAGATGCGCGCGTGCGCGTACTGTACGTAGTACACGGGATTCTCGTCGTTCTGCTTGAGTGCGAGATCAATGTCGAAGACGAATTCTGTGTCGGCCTTGCGCGAAATGAGGAAGAAACGCACGGCGTCGCGGCCGCGCCGAATCGTGGCCTCGTCCAGCAGTTCCGGAGAGGCTTCCGAGCCCGGTGTCGCGCCACCCGACCATTCGACGAGGTCGCGCACCGTCACATAGCTGCCCGCTCTCTTCGAAATCTTCACCTCCTGCCCGTTGCGCATGACGGTGACCATCTTATGGAGAATGTAGTCGGGATAACCCTCGGGAATCCCGATGTCGAGCGCCTGCAGGCCCGCGCGCACCCGTGCGATCGTGCCGTGGTGATCGGAACCTTGCACGTTGATGACCTTCGTGAAGCCGCGCTCCCACTTCGCGACGTGATAGGCGACGTCGGGCACGAAGTAGGTGTAGGTGCCGTCGGACTTACGCATGACGCGGTCCTTGTCGTCTCCGTAGTCGGTCGTGCGCAGCCACAGCGCGCCGTCTTCCTCGAACGTCTTGCCGGCCGCGACGAGCGCCTCGACCGTCTTCTCAACGCGCCCCTCCGTGTAGAGCGACGATTCGAGGTAGTACTTGTCGAACTTCACGCCGAACGCCTGCAGGTCCATGTCCTGTTCTTGGCGCAAGTAGGCGACGGCGAATTTGCGGATCGCGTCGAGATCTTCGATATCGCCCTTGCCCTGCACCGGCTCGCCGTCCATGGCGGCGACGGTTTCACCGCCCATATAGCCGCGCGCGATGTCGGCAATGTACTCGCCGTTGTAGGCGGCCTCGGGCCAGTCCGCGTCGCCGGGCTTCAAGCCGCGCGCACGCGCCTGCGTCGAAACGGCCAGATTGCGGATCTGCACGCCTGCGTCGTTGTAGTAAAACTCGCGGTGGACTCCATAGCCTTGGGAGGCCAGCACGTTCGCGAGCGCATCGCCAAGCGCCGCCTGGCGGCCGTGCCCCACGTGCAGCGGGCCTGTTGGGTTGGCCGAGACGAACTCGATCATCACGCGCTTGCCTGCGGCTTGAGCGGAACGGCCGAATGCACCGGCCTCGTCGAGGACGGCCGCGACCACGGTCTGCTTTGCGCCCGCCGTCAGGCGCAGATTGATGAAGCCGGGGCCAGCGATTTCGGCGCCGTCGACGAGGCCGCGCGCGGCGGGTTGCGCGAGAAGCGCATCGACGATCTGCTGCGCGAGCTCGCGCGGGTTCTTCTTGAGCGGCTTCGCAAGCTGCATCGCCACGTTGCAGGCGACGTCGCCGTGGGCGGCGACCTTCGGCCGTTCGAGGGCGATCGAAGGCAGCGCGAGCGTTGCGGCGCCATCGATGTTGGCGGCAACTTGCTTCACGCTTGCGGCGAGCAGGGTTTCGAGAGTCTCTTTCTGTATGGGCAGCATACTGGTTCTGCGGTCGAATGGGACGGTCGCGCGGGAAGCAAACCGGAATCGGGCGGGCGAGCCCTTTGGGCGGGCGCGACCTCATCCATGATTGGGCGGCCGGCGCGAGCCGGACGG
>JAXDQB010000247.1:0-4232 GCA_034668065.1 Paraburkholderia sp. | reverse complement strand
GGTATGCCTGCTCCGCGCCGTTGAAGTCGGAATGGGTCAACTCCTCGGCCAGGGCGTACCAGTCTTCAGCCTGGACTGTCGCGTCTTTCTGTCGGGGCATCGTATCCAACAGGAGAACGTCGCCCTTTATTTGAGCGACTTCAAAATCCAAAAGCAACTGGCCAGTGCTTGCATCCCATTGCGAGGGGCCGGTTTTGACTGCAACTGAATTACCCACCGCCACAACCCGAATGCCTGAAAGAGGTACCGCATCCGGCAACTCTGCCTTGAGGCGGTTAAGGGCGTCAAGAATCTTGCGCGAGGGTATCTTCGCGGACCGCAGTTGAAACGCTGTACGCAGCACAACCACATCGCGAAAGGTAAACCTCAGTTCATTTCGCGGGCCGCGCCAAGGCGTGACGAATCCGGCGGCAATCAAGCCGGACAAAACGCGCCCTGACACGCGCAGCAGCGACCGAACTTCGCCTATCGAAAATTCATGCTGACTGCCCATGCGCGTCACTTGCGAGCCCGCACCTTGGCTGGAACCACCGGAGCCTTCTGGGCCCGTTGAGCTGGTTTTCGCGTTTTCGGAGGAGCGATTGCGGTGGGTTCGTCGGCCTCCTTGCTCTTGCGCGAAGTTTTTGGCTTTGCGCCGCCTTTAGCGAGGCTTGCCCGCAACGCTTCCATCAAGTCAATGACCTGTCCGGTGGAAGCTGGCTCTATCGGCTGGGTGGAGACGACTTGCTTACCCTCGATCTTCCGGTCAATGGCCGCGAGAATCCGCTTCTTCTCCTCATCCTCGTAGGCAGCGGGGTTGTAGTTGTCTTCAGCGCCCTGTTCGATGATTTGCAGCGCGAGTTTGCGCTCTGCGTCAGAAACAGGCACGTGCTCGATGTGAAGGTCAGCCAAAGAGCGGACCTCGTCTGCGTAGAGGAGCTGTTGCAAGATCAGCCCATCGTCGGTGGGCCTAACGATGGCGACGCGCGTCCTCCCTTTGAAAGCCCATTTCGCAAGCGCGCACCGCTGGCTCAAAAGCAAGGCCTGCTGCAAGAGACTGTATGGCTTTCCACCACGTTTATCTGGAGCGAGAAAGTAGGCTTTGTCGTAGTAAATCGGGTCCACGGATTTTTCGGGGATGAAAGCCACTACCTCTATGGCATGGTTTGCGCCTTCTTCCAGCGCTTTCAGTTCGTCAGAAGAAAACACGACGTATTTGTCTTTCTCGAACTCGTAACCTTTGTTCATCGAAGACCGTTCGACGATTTCGCCAGTGGACTCCGCGACATACTGCTGCTTCACGCGGGATCCATCCGGCGCCAACAGATTGAACCGTACCTCCGATGCGGCCTCGGTCGCGGAGTACAACTTGACTGGGATGGAGACTAGGCCGAAGGTCAATGATAACGATGCGATTGCGCGCGCAGCCATAGGGTTCTCCTGCAACCGGCATCAGCGCACCGGCTGAACACGGCCGGCTTTCGAAGCTGCCCTGCCTCGATGTAGCCCCGATTTCGTCGCCGAACCATGCCCAGAAGCTTAACACTCCCAGCGGCTGCTCGCCGCCAGCACATAGGGGCACAACGGGAATTCCGCTGGGAACCCGCTGGGTAGCGGCACCCGGCGAGAAGATATTTCATCTTGCTCGACAGTTCCCGGTCACCCGGCTCCAAGCACGCGCAGCACAGCATTGCCTTCGGCTGTCAGTACAAACTTGCCATCGCCATAGTCGGATGCAACCAGCCGAGCCAGCCCGACTTCCCGAAGTGCCACTACATCCGGTGTCGCCGCCATCACTTCAACAGGGGCACTGAGCAGCAGTAAGAGTGCCGCGATTTCATGTGCAGTCAGCATCCGCTGCAGTTTGAGTCTCCGAGGTGCCGACGCTTTGTCCGAGCGCCGCTCGTTCCCAACAAGAGCCATACCCACCTACCTATTTTGAGTGAGTCCAATCTTCGCAGTCCAGCCGGGCTGCGACAGATCCCAAGATGAGTCGTGTCGATAATGAATGGTCCTTGCCTCAAGCCGCGCCAAAGCTTTCACCGGCAGACCAAGTTGATACGTGCTTCTCGAGCAAAGCACGAAGCTCATCAAGGCTTGGACCTGTTCCCCAGGTTCGAGCGCTGCTGACCGAAGCGATGGTCATCCACGAGTTGGGAGGAAACCATTCGCGCAGCACAGCGCCATCGTGCAAAAGGCAAAGACGACCCGTCGCGCCACTATATTCTGCGCACATTTCGATATCTCTCACTTGCGTGATGACTCGAAGACAGCCTGTTTGTCGCATCAGTCACTCCTATCGTTGTTCGGCACACCGGGCCTGAGACTGAACACCGGCCGGCATGACGGCGAGTTACCCGGAGTCTACGGACAGAATTCCCTGACAGCTGAAACCAACATACGCATTCGGTAACTGACCGTTAGCGAAGATTGGGTCCCCGCCTGAAAAGCAAAGTGCGCTTCGTCCGATGTCTTAGCCTGTTTGCGCGCTTGAGCGCATCAGCCGCTGGAAAATTCGTTAAACGTTGCCGCGCATTGGCGCGACGTTGATTTCTTGTGAGAAATGACGCCTCTGGTATACCATTCGCCCATCGATCAGACTTTTCGCCCTTGAATTTTACATCGTGAGTTTCTCGGAGAAATTGTCTGCATCGGCCACTTTTGTGCGATTGCCGACAGACCGGTCGTACCAAATGCGTGCCGCCGCACAAATCTGCCTGGACTTTTGGAATCATGCGCCAAACTGACCTGGCTGCCTCATGCGCATTCAAATCGTTATGAAGCAAATACGCTGCCGCGTCACCCGTTGACAAGTGAAGGTGTCAATTTTCCGGCTGTGCCTCGAAGGGTGTCCGCGATATTGCGACAGGACCTTTTCCGATTGGGCGGCACAGTGGCCCTATGTTGTGAGCTGCCAGCCCGTCGCGAGACGGTATTCGGTGGCGCCGTCGGTGGGAGTGAAAATGAATGACAAAGGATTGCGGTAGCCGCGCGGACAAGAGAACCGATGTTTCCGTCAAGGTCAAAACAAACGTTTCAGCGTACGCCCTCGACCGGCTCCGGCCGTTGGCCTTCGGCGTGACCTCGACCGCAACGCTTTGCTACTTACTGTTTACCTGCGTACGCCATATCGGCGCGGCTGGGCATGCACCCGTTCCCCTTGCCGCTCGTATGGCTGTGACTGCCGTCCTCGCGCTCCTGTGTCTCGCATTGTATTGCTGCCGCACCCCGGGGCAATATGGGCTATCTGCATGCGGGTTCGTCGCAATCCTCACCAGCGGTGTTTTCCTGAATGCCGCTGGCACGGATTTCTGGACGTTATGGACCTTGCCTGCTTTCAGTTTGATCCTCGTGGCATCCGCTCCATTCTGGCTGTCCATTTCACAGTACGCACTAGGCACCGCGCTGGCTGTAACCATCTCGGCGGTTGCCGCCGATAACGCTGTGATCAACCGGTTCGAATGGGTGATCATATTGATGTACTCAGGTACTTCGGTCCTGGTGTCCGGTGTGTTCTTCTTTTTGTTCGGATACGAACGCCGGCAACATATGCGACTGGAACAAGAGCTGACGCATTTGGCGCATTTCGACATGCTTACGGGGTTATTGAATCGCCACGCCTTTCTCATGAATGCCTCAGCCACTGTTCATGTAAGCGATCAGCGGGGTTTACCACTGCATGCCCTATATCTCGACCTCGACAACTTCAAAAAGCTGAACGACGCGCATGGTCACGCCGAGGGTGATCGTGTGCTGCGCGAGTTCGGCGCATTGATTCAAAAAGAAGTCCCACGCAACTCGCTGCTCGGCAGGGTAGGCGGAGAGGAATTCGTTGCCCTGGTTTGCCAGGGGGGAAAGGAAGATGCACTGGCGCTGGCTAATCGCATACGCGATCAGGCCTCTTCTGTTTATCGGCCTGACGCGCCGCTCACGCTCAGCGTTGGCGTGGCGACACGCATTCCCGGGGAGGCGCTCGATCACCTTCTTGCACGAGCGGACAGCGCGTTGCTTGATGCCAAGCGTGCAGGCAGAAATCTCGTCGTTCTGAACGATTACGATTTAAGAGTACGTGCCTCGCACGCCCAACATTGAGGCCGATGCCGACATTACGTGTTACGGGTCTTTCCCCGATACATACCCGGCATTCGACACGGGGTGACTGAGAAAGCAAATGGCCCACCATCGGCCATTTGCTTATGCGAAGCCGAGATGAAAACGATTACACCAGCCGGATGTTCGCAGCCTGCTTTCCC
>JAXDQB010000246.1:0-4007 GCA_034668065.1 Paraburkholderia sp. | reverse complement strand
GAGTTGAAGCTGCTGATTCATCTCGCGTTGCAGCAATTCGAGGCTGCGCAAGAGCTGGTGGGAGCCTTCCTGCAGTACAACGGCAACACGGTCGAGCGCGGATTGTTTTATCAGGCCTTGAACGTGGTGCTGGAGGTGCTACTGGATGGCGACCTGGAACTGGAGGATTACGTGGTCAATTTCCGCCGGATGTTTGGCAACCCTCGGATGGACGCGGTGTTGGGGGCAGTGGACGGCAGCGTGCGCTTCTTCGGCTTGACGCCAACGAGTATGAAACTGGAGGGGCTCGACAGGCACCAGCGCCTGATCGACAGCTACAACAAATTGCACACGGCACGGGCCAGTGTGGCGGCTACGTCCAGCTAGGGTTACGTGTTATGCCTGCGATGATGACGTTCATCCCGAAATTGCTGACTGCCCGAACCAGAGTATCAGCCTCGCTCAATCTGGTCTATCCGCGCTCTGCACTTGCCCTTAGTTGCAACGGCAAGGAAGGAGTCCAATTTTTCGCTGGTCTAGATGCAAATGAAGTGCGCAGCCGGCCCATGAACATGCCCAGTTCTTGACCGGCCAAACCCGTAGCGAATCGTATCGATCGAGTGTCAAAGGAGGCCGCGCACGGTCAGTCGATCGTTCAGTCGCGCCAGTTCTACAAGGCGGGCGGCCTCGGCCGCCTGTTCCTCGGCGATTCTGCGCTTGTTTTCGGCGATGTCCGCCTTAAGCCTCAGATTCTTGGCTTTGCGGTGCTCCGCCGGATCGACACGGTCATCAAGCAGGCGTTTGACGAGATCGCGCTTCGCGCGGGTCGCCACGATTTTGTCCTTGGGCCAGGAACCGCATGGCTCCGCACGCAACTTGCCTTCCCAACGGTAGCGATATTCAAGACGATACTCACGCCGCCCGCCGCCTTATTCCGCCGAACCGCCCGACTCAAGTGTTGCAGCACACGCTGCGACAACCCGCTCGCACTGAACGCGTTCGCGACCCCACCACGAGCGTATCAATGAGTTCACGCCCTTAGCCAAGGGTGAGGACTGCGGCTTCGGACGATTTCGGTGGCTTCCTTCAGGTATTCGTGCGCTTCGGTTTTGGTCGTGATACCAAGCATCACCGATGCAAAGCGGCCGTCCCGGTACACCATGACGGCATGCGCCTTTGGCATCCGGCCGGCTTTGAATTGCCGCAGCAATTGCCAGTAGTTCTCCAGCGCCGCGCGCGACGTCAACTGCTCTTCCTCGGGATGCCAGTCGTCGATGCTGCCAGCCCACCAACGGGTCTCGGTTCCGTGAATGAGCGCCACCAGCGCGCGCTGATTTGCCGCCGTTTGGCTGGCCCGGCGGAACGCGTCATCAAGCGATCCTACAATGTCCATGGTGAACCTTATTTGTGTTGCGCCCCGAATGTCGGGCCGGAGCGAGATTCGCCTGCGGCCGGCCGTTTTTCTTGGCAATCGTCGCCCTCGTCAACTATCTGGCCGGCCGAATTTTACTGCCAGCGCTTGATCGCGACAGAGCCAAGGCAACGGCGTAGGCGCGCATTTTACCCGAGGGTTTGGGGTGAACGGGTACGTCCGCCACGAGCTTTCTCAGATGCGGAGCCCGCGCAAGAGTGACGTCGCGAACCTTGCGAAACTTGCATGGGGCATCCACGAAATTCCTTACTTTCGAGCGGCTGCGCACGGTGGTTTCCCACTCATTGCGACAAACTAGCCGCCATATATATCGGTGCCTCCGCCGGTTCGACAGCTGCGGGCACGATCGAGCGTGTCATTCGAGGTCATCATGACCAAGTACGTTATTGCCGAGAAGTTTGGTAGGCGCAATGCGCCGTGTATGGCAGGCCGATTGGGTGCTCCCGTCGTGATCGTCATCCTTGCCGTGCTTGCGGCATTGGCAGTATTTTTGAAGGCGTATCGGTGACTCAGAAACCCTATTCCAGGCAGGCTCGCGATCGCGGCAGCTAAACCCTTGAATTTTTAGATTCCGTGGGGCGACGTTGACAGCGATTCGTGCGACTTCATACATACGATGTCCGCCATAACACTCACATCAGAGAACGTGGGCGCGTTGCGGTAACAATGCAACATAGTTTTTTAAGCGCGTAGTTCTGTGAAGGTTCTTGCAGCGGCTCTCATGAGGCAGCGATGAAAAAGATTGACCCGCGTTACGAGGTCATTACCGACGAGCAGGCTTTCTTTGAACTGCAAGCGGAATGGGACGATTTGTGGAGGCGTGCAAAAGGCTCTTACTATCAGTCCTTCGCCTTTGCATGGATCGCATGGCAACAGACGGCAAAACCGAACGGTCGGCATTTGCGCTGCATTGTCCGTCGCCATGAAGGCATGCTCGCGATGATCTGGCCGCTTGTCACGCATCAACGGTTTCTCTGGTCATGCCTGACACCGCTATGCCCTGATGCGGCCGACTACTCCGACATGCTTATCGATGAACACCAATACCCGCAGACAGCTCTGTGGATAGAAGAAGCCTGGCTGGTTGCGACGCAGGGACGTCGCGCCGATCTCGTGCACCTGCCCTTCGTGCATGAGGCAAGTGGACTTTATCGCGTCGCGACGAAAGCGCGGGGGCTTGGCGTCAGAACGCACAACGATGCGTACGTGGCAAAACTCAGCGAGGAATGCGGCCGCCATGATTGGACATCGTTCTGTGCTTCTCTTGATACGATGGGCGAGAAAAAGCCCGGTTCGGTGGCACGCCGTCTCGGTAGAAAAGGGAAACTGGTCATGCAAGTAATCGACCCATCGGATAGAAGAAGGATGGCATCGATCATTGACGTGATGTTCGAATGGAAGCGCATTTGGGCCGATCGCGTCGGCAAGCACGGACGTTGGCTCGACTCGATGGAATATCGAAATTTTCTCCTCGAGTGGCTATGTTCCGGCACGTCTACTGCTCCAGCGCATCTGCTCGTGATCACGCTAGACGAAGCGCCGCTTGCTGCACTTATCTTCTGCGTGGATAACAAATGCGTGAGCACGCTCATCGGCGGTTTTGACCAGACATATCGCAATCTTTCCCCGGGTTCGTTGGTCCACGAATACGTTGTTAAGTGGGCGTTCGACCGCAAGCTCGATCTCGACTTTGGTGCGGGTACAGAGCGATACAAGCAAGTCTGGTCGCGCCGCCACTGCAAGAACGTATGGACCTTGCAGGTTGCAACCTCGTCATGGGGGCGCATTGCGCTGTGTGCACAAAACGCGAAGCAGATGTTTGCCCGCACGGAAGACGCATTGCCCGCTTCCGCAGTTCCGTCCCAGTGCTCCGTAGCCGCTGAACCTCTATCGGGCGGTGCGAAGCGTATTTAGCCGGAATCGCATCATCGCCATCGCCGAGCGAGCGCCCGGGCCAGTTGAATGACTGGCTTTAGCGCGCCAGAAGGTCCAAAACGACTCATGCTTCGCCCCGCTGCCGCCGCTTTCGAACACCCCGCTTCTGCTCCATTGTGGGCTTACCGCAGCACACGCTTTCCTGAAGCCTCGAGGTATCCGAGCGTATGAGCGTGTTATGCCTAGGGAGGCTTGCGGTTACCGTTCGTAGCATGGCCTTCCTCGGGTGATCCGTCTATCTTGCTTCCATGCACTTTCCGGTTTTACTGGAGGGACGGTCCGTTAACGCGTTAACGGTCTGCATAACTAAATTGATATTGTCGCAGCGTGTACGACGAGTACACATTTTTCCTCTGACCAAATACGTTGCGGCTGAATTGCAAAGCCCGCGAGCAGTCCGCAAGCGGCGCTTTGACGTTCGTCAGGCGGAATGATCACCAAACTGCACTTGGCGGTGGATGCGCCACTCATTGGGAAATGAAAATGTCTGGAACCCAGCTTCTTTCTCCCGAGCGCCCAACGCTCCCTCTGTTGCCGTTGCGGGATGTCGTCGTTTTCCCGCATATGGTGATCCCGCTCTTCGTCGGTCGGCCAAAGTCGATCAAGGCGCTGGAAGTTGCAATGGAGGGCGGCAAGCACATCATGCTTGTCGCGCAAAAGA
>JAXDQB010000245.1:0-4050 GCA_034668065.1 Paraburkholderia sp. | reverse complement strand
CCTCGACCCGTTGGAGCTGCGGCGCCTCGACATCGAGCGTGAGTGAGGGCTCAGTCAACGCTTTCCAAAAATGACTCATCGTGAACGCACTCGGCGTTTCAGCGCCGAAATGCATGCCGAGCATCGGCCCGCCGAACGTGACGAGGCCGGCACGCGCGAGGAGGGCGAGCTGGATGGCCGTGAAGTCACTATGACCGACTAGCGCGACTGGGTGGCTCGCGAGACGGCGGGCGAGCCCGTCGTAATCGAGTGCCGGCAGGAGACGTACTGCGCCATAGCCGCCGCGCACCGCAAGCACCACATCGGGCAAGGAATGCGCCGGGTCCGCAAGGCGATTGAGATCGCCTGCACGCTCACTGTCGGTGCCCCCGAACCGTTGGTAGCGCCGACGCGCCGCATCGGCGCCCTCGACGCGATGCCCTGCCGCCTGCAACCGCGCCAGCGCACGCTCGATCGCAGTGGGATCGGGCGGGTAGCCCGATGGGGCGATGAGCTCGATGGTCAGAGAACGGGGCATGGGGAGCATCGCATCGATAAAAAGTGCCGGTGGACG
Organism: Paraburkholderia sp.; assembly: GCA_034668065.1. Lineage (GTDB taxonomy): Bacteria > Pseudomonadota > Gammaproteobacteria > Burkholderiales > Burkholderiaceae > Trinickia. Next base: position 3,497 of record JAXDQB010000245.1, on the reverse strand, counting down.
ACTGAATGGGGCTGTCGGTTGTCAATCCGCTCCGGTTCGCTCGGGCGTGTGCACGCAAGCGTCGTGGACCTGATCCCCCAGGCCCGGTGCGCTGCGCGCGGCACGGATTGCATGTCGCCGCTGCGCGAAAAACGACTTCAGCGTATCACCACACTCGGTGGCAAGGACACCGCCCTCCACGCGCGTGTGGTGATTGAGCCTGGGGTCGGCAAACGCGTCGACGATGCTGCCGCATGCGCCCGTCTTAGGATCGCGAGCCCCGAAGACAACGCGGGCGATACGCGCATGCATGATCGCACCCGCGCACATCAGGCACGGTTCGAGTGTCACATACAGCTCGCAGCCCGGCATGCGGTAGTTGGCAACCGTCTTGGCGGCCGCACGCAGGGCGACCATCTCGGCATGAGCTGACGGATCGTGCGAGCCGATCGGGTGGTTGAAGCCCGTCGCGATGATTTCGTCGCCGCGCACGAGCACTGCGCCCACCGGCACCTCGCCGGCCGCACGCGCCGCTTCGGCGGCGGCGAGCGCCTGCGCCATGAAGTGGCGGTCGCGCTTAGCGATGTCGGCACTGTCAGCGCTCTCAGCGGGCACAGCGCCGGTGGCATCACCGAACGGAGGCACGGAAATCACGTTCACGAATGTCCCGCCCAGTCGTCGAGATACCCGGGTGCGCCTTCTGTCGCCGTCAAAAAACCGCTCGCTTGCGCGCGCTCCGAAAGCCGCTCGGCGATCCGTCGACAGTATTCCCGCGGGACAACGGTGGGTTCGCCGCGCAAAGACTCGAGCGCCATGTCAAGCGCCAGCATCTTTGCCTGCACGCAGCAGCGCGCGGCATCGTCGCCGGCACCCCGCAACTCGTCCTGCAAGTGTCGCAGCGAGCGCAGTTGCTCGATCGCAGGCGGAACGAATCCGGCATTCTTCAGAATACGGTTCGCGGCGCGAACCTCCTCTGGAACGAACTGATCTTCGTCCATATCCTGCGGCGCGCTGGCGCCGGGCGAAAGTTCGAACTCACCGCGCGCGGCGGCGGCGGCAATACGCTGTTCGACCAAGGCATCGAGCAATTTCATCTGAAACCCACTACATGGCGCGGCCCGTATTTTAGCAGTCTCGACGACGTCGAACGCCCCGAGCCCCGATGCGTCGCGCTTAACTGTCACATGCCCAGCTTCGAACGCAACTCGCGAGCCGTTTCGAGCAAGCCTTCATACCCGACTCGACTGTGCTCGGGAAGGTCCGGATCGCCGACGAGTGCCCCGAGCGTTTCGATCAAGCTGTAAAGGATTCCCTTTGCCGCCCCGACGGCAATGCTGCCGGTGGTCAACGAGGTATTAACGTGATTGAGTGCGGCGTCGAGCTGGTCGAGCTGCTTCGACGACGTCTTTTCTGCGGGCTTTCTTGACGGATCAGACGTCATGGTTTCGTTCCTTTTCGTTTCAAGGCTGGCGTCGCGCGCGTCGGCGCCGCGCCGAGGGCCTGTCCGGCTTTTATATACCCACTGCGTGCATGCGTCCACTTGCATGCCCGTCCGATGTTGGCAAGCGCACCGCCTTTGCCGGGAAACGCACTTAAAGTGTGCATGCGCGCTTTTTGAATGATGAGTCCCGCCGGCCGAACGGCGCCCCCGAGGCTTCATTATCCCCGTTGGTGGCGCGTCCTGTACGGGTTCAGAGATGGGCCGTACGATTGCTCGTTGTGATAGTGCGTGAGCGGCCGGCCAGCACGCCTAAAAACGCCATAACCCCGGCGAGGGTCCCATGCGCCACCTCGCCTCAGGTCAAACAGTGCAGCGCAGGCCCTTGCCGTCAAAACCGAAAAAGTCTGAATAACCGACGAGTCTAATCCGGGCCGGAAAAACATATCGTCAGCCCTACTGCCACCCATAGTCACTGCAACACAAAAAACTCAATACGTTGCAGCGACTTCGATAACTGGCGATAGTCCACTAAGAACCCGGCTTCACTCCCACTCAATCGTCGCAGGCGGTTTCCCCGAAATGTCATAGACGACGCGATTAATCCCCCGCACTTCATTAATGATGCGATTAGAAACCTGCCCAAGCAGCTCATGCGGCAAATGCGCCCATTGCGCCGTCATGAAATCAAGCGTCTGAACCGCGCGCAGCGCCACGACATACTCATAGGTACGCCCATCCCCCATCACCCCCACGCTCTTCACCGGCAGAAACACGGCAAACGCCTGGCTCGTGAGGTCGTACCAAGACTTCCCCGTTTCCTTGTCGATAGTGTTTCGTAGCGTCTCGATAAAGATCGCATCGGCGCGGCGTAGCAGATCGGCAAAATCTCGCTTCAGTTCGCCGAGAATCCGCACGCCCAGGCCCGGCCCCGGAAACGGATGCCGATAGACCATCTCGTGAGGCAATCCCAGCTTCACTCCCAGCTCACGCACCTCATCCTTGAAAAGCTCGCGCAGCGGCTCGAGCAGTTTGAGGTTCAACGTCTCGGGCAGACCGCCGACGTTATGATGGCTCTTGATCGTGTGCGCGCCCTTCTTGCCCTTGCCGGCCGATTCGATCACGTCCGGATAGATCGTGCCCTGCGCGAGCCACTTGGCGTCGGTGAGCTTCGCGGCCTCGGCCTGGAACACCTCGACAAACTCCGCACCAATTATCTTGCGCTTTTTCTCCGGATCGGAAACACCCGCAAGCTTCGACAGAAACGCCTCGCTCGCGTCGACATGGATCACACGCACGCCGAGGTGATCGGCAAACGTCGCCATCACCTGCTCTGCCTCGTTCAGGCGCAGCAGACCATGGTCGACGAACACACACGTGAGCTGATCGCCAATTGCGCGATGCAGAAGCGCTGCGGCAACAGACGAATCGACGCCGCCCGACAACCCCAGGATCACATGCTCGCCACCCACTTGTGCACGAATCTTTTCAACGGCTTCGTCGATGTAATGCCCCATTTCCCAGTCAGCCTTCGCACCGCAGATCTCCAACACGAACCGTTCGAGCATCACGCGGCCCTGCAGCGTATGCGTAACCTCTGGATGCCACTGCAAGCCATAGAAATGCCTCGCCTCGTCGGCCATAGCCGCGATCGGGCACGACTGCGTTGACGCCATCAGCTTGAACCCCGGTGGCATCTCGGTGACCTTATCGCCGTGGCTCATCCAGACTTTCAGCATGCCATGGCCCTCCGGCGTGCGGAAATCCTCGATGCCCTCTAGCAGGCCCGTATGATTGCGTGCGCGCACCTCGGCATAGCCGAACTCGCGCACGTGCCCGCCGTCCACTTTGCCACCGAGCTGCTCGGCCATCGTCTGCATCCCGTAGCAGATGCCGAGTATCGGCACGCCGAGCTCAAAGACGGCCTGCGGTGCGCGCGGCGTGTCCACCTCCGTGACCGAGTTCGGCCCACCGGACAGGATGACGCCCTTCGGCGCGAACTCGCGGATGAACGCGTCGTCGACATCGTACGGATGAATCTCCGAATAGACGTGCGCTTCGCGAATGCGGCGCGCGATCA
>JAXDQB010000244.1:0-4036 GCA_034668065.1 Paraburkholderia sp. | reverse complement strand
TCCCTGAAATCCTGCACTCTCTGAACCTGTAACCACCGTCATGTTTGATGTGGCTAGCCCTCGAACCCCGCTTCGCGTCCCGCTTCGTGCCGCGAGGCTTGCTCGGCGAGCCAGCCATAACCCTTGCGCTCGAGCTCGAGCGCAAGTTCGCGCGTGCCCGACCTGACGATGCGTCCCTGGGAAAGCACATGGACGTAATCAGGCACGACATAGTCGAGCAACCGCTGATAGTGCGTGACAAGCACGATGGCGCGCTCGGGGCTGCGCATCCGGTTCACGCCGCTCGCCACCGTCTGCAGCGCATCGATGTCGAGACCCGAGTCCGCTTCGTCGAGAATCGCGAGCCGAGGCTCGAGCACGACCATTTGCAGGATCTCGTTGCGCTTCTTCTCTCCGCCCGAGAACCCTTCATTGACGGCGCGATAGAGCAGTTTCTCGTCGATCTGCATGAGCGCCATCTTTTCCTTCACGAGTTCGAGAAACTCCATTGCATCGAGCTCCGGTTCGCCCCGATGCCGGCGCTGCGCGTTCAACGCGGCCTTCAGAAGATAGACGTTGCTGACACCCGGTATTTCGACCGGGTACTGAAACGCGAGAAAGAGCCCTTCCCGCGCCCGCTCCTCAGGCGAAAGCGTCAGCAAATCCCGATCGCCGTACCGCACGGCGCCACTCGTCACCACATACTGATCGCGACCGGCGAGCACATGCGCGAGCGTGCTCTTTCCGGACCCGTTCGGACCCATGATGGCGTGCACTTCGCCCGCGTTCACATGCAGATCGATTCCGCGCAAAATGGGCTTGCCCTCGATTTCGACGTTCAGATTGGTGATATCAAGCATGATTGCGGTTCCTATCAGCCCACGCTGCCTTCGAGACTTACTCCAAGTAGCTTCTGCGCTTCGACGGCGAACTCCATCGGCAGCTCCTTGAACACTTCCTTGCAGAAGCCGTTGACGATCATCGACACCGCGTCCTCCTCGGAAAGGCCGCGCTGCCTGCAATAGAACAGCTGGTCTTCGCCGATGCGCGAGGTGGACGCCTCATGCTCGACATTCGCGGTCGGATTTTTCACCTCAATGTACGGAAACGTATGTGCGCTGCAGCGCTCGCCAAGCAGCAGCGAATCGCACTGCGTAAAGTTGCGTGCGCCTTCGGCCCCGCCTCCGATTCTGACGAGCCCGCGATAGGCGTTTTTGCCGTGCCCCGCCGAAATTCCCTTCGAAATGATCGTGCTGCGCGTGTTGCGGCCGAGGTGAATCATCTTCGTGCCGGTATCGGCCTGCTGATAGTGATTCGTGAGTGCGACCGAATAGAACTCGCCGATCGAGTTGTCGCCGCGCAAGATCACGCTCGGGTATTTCCAAGTGATGGCCGAACCCGTTTCAACTTGGGTCCAAGAGATCTTCGCGTTCGCTTCCCGACAATCGCCGCGCTTGGTCACGAAGTTGTAGATGCCACCACGGCCGTGCACATCGCCCGGATACCAGTTCTGCACGGTCGAATAGCGGATTTGCGCACCTTCGAGCGCAACGAGCTCGACGACGGCCGCATGCAACTGGTTTTCGTCGCGCATCGGCGCCGTGCAACCTTCGAGGTAGCTGACGTACGCGCCCTTATCCGCGATGATGAGCGTGCGTTCGAACTGCCCTGTGTTGCGCGCATTGATTCGAAAGTACGTAGAGAGCTCCATCGGGCAGCGCACCCCGGGCGGGATATAGCAAAACGATCCGTCGCTAAAGACGGCGGAATTCAGGGCTGCGAAGAAATTGTCCGTGTGCGGGACCACCGATCCGAGATATTGTCGGACCAAATCCGGATGATGCTCGACTGCTTCGGAAAACGAACAAAAAATGATACCCAGCTCTCCGAGCTTTTCCCGAAATGTCGTCGCAACCGACACGCTGTCGAATACCGCATCCACCGCCACGCCCGCGAGCATTTCCCGCTCTCGAAGCGGAACACCGAGCTTTTCGTAAGTGCGCAGCAGTTCAGGATCGACCTCATCGAGGCTCTTGGGGCGATCCTTCTGCGCAAGCGGCGCCGAATAGTAGGCGATCTCCTGATAGTCGATTGGCGGGTGACGGACAGTTGCCCAACGCGGCTCGCTCATCGTCAGCCAGTGGCGATAGGCCGCAAGTCGCCAATCAAGCATGAAATCAGGCTCGTTCTTCTTCGCCGAGATGAGCCGGACGACATCTTCGGAGAGCCCGCAAGGCAGCGTATCTGATTGCACGTCGCTCACAAATCCGTGGCGATATTCGCGGTTGATCAGTTGATCGATGTTGGAAGTTGGGGAGCTCATGCGTGGCCTCCGCTTTTCAACGCTGACGCGGCGGTGCCGACGCCTTGCCCGACGGCGCTTGAGACGCCCGGAGCGCACTTCGGGCTGTGCGGAACCCGCGTCTTGTCCGGCAAGGCGGGCGTACCGCGCATACGAATGGCGCTCATGTCGATCTCGCGCAGCACCGGGCCCGCCATATCGGCGAGCGACACCTGGCGGAGCGCTTCGAGCACGAGACGATTGACCTTCTGCCAATTGGCTCGCGCGCCGCACACCGACTCCTGCACGCACGCGCCGGGCGCGGCGCTGCATTCAGTCATGCCGAACGGGCCGTCCATGGCGGCGATGATGTCGGCCAGCGTGATGCGCTGGGGTGGGCACCGGAGCACGTAACCGCCCCTCGCACCGCGCAGCGAGACAGTCAGGCCGCCGCGCGCGAGAATCTTCATCACTTTGGCGACTGTAGGAAGCGGAATGCCCGTGGCGCTCGCAAGACTGGTCGCGCTATGGATACCGCCCGCGTTGCGCGCAATCGCAACGAGGATCACCGTACCGTAATCGGTCAGTTTGCTCATTCGCAACATTCGGTAGCACTCCTAATCAGTACCAACCCGGTCCTACTTTTTCCGCCGGCATTGCGTCTTTGGGGAACGCGCTCGGATGGTTTGATTCTAGACCTACCATCAAAACCCTGCCGTCTCCAGGGTTGCAAGCAGAGTTACAAGGAGGGGAGGAGGGTCGCCACACGTACGGATGTGACAGGCTGGCAGCGCGGGACGCGGTTGCACGCGCAGCCCTTTTGGTCGTCGTGATACGCTTGGCGCGAAAAAACGACATGTCTCGGTGGGTTTCCTTTTTTCCCGGTACTCCCGGCTACCCCGGCACCCACCGCACTCACACCGAAAAATGAAAATCGCAACTTGGAACGTGAACTCCCTGAAGGTGCGTCAACAGCACGTCATCGACTGGCTCGAACTCAGCCAAATCGACGTGCTCTGCCTCCAGGAATTGAAACTGCCCGACGAAAAATTTCCGCACGCGGAATTTTCCACCAAGGGCTATCGCAGTTGGTGCGCCGGACAAAAGACGTATAACGGCGTGGGGATTCTTGTGCGCGAAGGAATCGAAGTCGACGAATCCGACATCGTGCGCAACATCCCCGGCTTTGAAGACGCGCAGCAGCGCGTCATTGCCGCCACCGTGGGCGGCGTACGTGTAGTGTCTGCGTATTTTCCGAATGGCCAAGCGCCCGGCACGGAGAAGTTCGCCTACAAGCTGCGCTGGCTTGACGCATTCGCCGCGTGGCTCGCCGGTGAACTCGCGCGCTACCCATCGCTCGCGCTCCTTGGCGACTACAACATCGCGCCCGAAGATCGCGACGTTCACGATCCGCAGGCGTGGTCAGGACAAAATCTGGTTTCGCCGGAGGAACGCGCGGAGTTCGCCAAATTGATCGGCCTTGGCCTCGTCGATTCTTTTCGTCAGTTCGAGCAGCCGGAGAAGACCTTCACGTGGTGGGACTACCGGATGCTCGCGTTCAGGCGCAACGCGGGGCTGCGCATCGACCACATTCTTCTGTCGGCCGCGCTCGCCGCCAACTGCACCCATTGCGAAGTCGACAAGACGCCGCGCAAGTGGGATCAGCCATCGGATCATGCGCCGGTGATCGCGCAGATTGGCCACTAGAATGGCCATTCGTTGCCGCGCGATCGTCAACTGATCGCGTGGTGATCGTCAGTCAATCACGGGCCGCAC
>JAXDQB010000243.1:0-8201 GCA_034668065.1 Paraburkholderia sp. | reverse complement strand
TTGTTCCGGCACGCGAAGGCGATTCCGATTGCGCCTGCGTACGAAGATGCGGCGCTGCTGGAGCAGGCGTACGAAGCCTGCGCGGCGGCGCTCGACCAAGGCGAGCTCGTATGCATCTTTCCCGAGGGCAAGCTGACGAGAGACGGGGAAGTCAATCCGTTTCGCCAGGGGGTGACGCGAATTGTCGAGCGTTCGCCGGTCCCCGTCGTTCCGATGGCGCTGCGTGGGTTGTGGGGAAGCGTTTTTTCTCGTGCGGCCGACGCGCGCTGGCCGCGCCCCGTGCGCAAGGGCGTGATGAGCCGTCTGACACTTGCCGTGGCCGAGCCGCTCGACCCGCGATCGGCTACGCCTGAAGCCTTGCAGCGCATCGTCACCGAGTTGCGTGGGCCGCGTAAATAGAGAGAAGAATGCGCGCAGATATCGGCGGTGCATTGCGGGAGTTCTGGAAGGGACCGGAGTAGGCGCTAAAGCGCCAACTCCGGTCGACCGCTGAGGGCTTGGAGTAAGCGCTAAAGCGCTAACTCCAAGCATCCTCAGCATGGGACAGGAGTAGGCGCTAAAGCGCCAACTCCTGTCGACAGGCATAATATCGGTCTTCCCGCATCGATTTCCAAAGGCCACGTCCATGTCCGGCAACACTCTCGGCACGCTCTTCACCGTTACGACATTCGGCGAATCGCATGGGCCAGCGATCGGCTGTGTTGTCGACGGCTGCCCGCCCGGAATGGCACTCGCTGAGGCCGATATCCAGGCCGAACTCGATCGTCGCAAACCCGGCACGTCACGACACGTGACGCAGCGCCAGGAGGAGGACAAGGTCGAGATTCTCTCAGGCGTCTTCGATGGCATGACGACAGGCGCCCCAATCGCACTCATCATCCGCAATACCGATCAGCGCAGCAAGGACTACGGCAACATCGCGGATACCTTCCGCCCAGGCCATGCCGACTACACCTACTTGCATAAATACGGCGTGCGCGATTACCGTGGCGGCGGCCGCTCCTCGGCGCGGCTGACAGCGCCCACGGTTGCGGCCGGCGCCGTCGCAAAGAAGTGGCTCCGGGAGCACCATGGCGTGGAGGTGCGCGGCTACATGTCCGCGCTCGGTGAGATCGATGTGCCGTTCGTCAACTGGTCGCACGTGCGCGAGAACCCGTTCTTCGTGCCAAATGCCGAAATCGTGCCGCAGCTCGAAGCCTATATGGACGCCTTGCGCAAGGATGGCGATTCGATCGGCGCACGCATCAACGTGGTGGCCAGCGGTGTACCCGTCGGCCTCGGCGAGCCGCTCTTCGATCGCCTCGACGCCGATATCGCACACGCCATGATGGGCATCAACGCAGTGAAGGGCGTCGAAATCGGCGCGGGGTTCGCGAGCGTCGCACAACGCGGCTCAGAACACGGCGACGAATTGACGCCAGAAGGCTTCGTCGGCAATTGCGCAGGCGGCATACTCGGGGGCATCTCTACAGGGCAGGACATCACCGTATCAATCGCGATCAAGCCGACATCAAGCATCCGCACGCCACGCCGCTCAATCAACAAGGCAGGCCAGCCGGTCGTGGTCGAGACCCTCGGCCGCCACGATCCGTGCGTCGGCATTCGCGCCACGCCAATCGCCGAGGCCATGCTCGCGCTTGTGCTGATCGACCACGCATTACGTCAGCGCGCGCAATGCGGCGACGTACACGTCGCAACGCCCAAAATTGCAGCGAGCGCGCCCTAAGGCCTGGCGAATCTACGCCGCCAGGGCATCGGCGGCATCCATCGGCAACCCCATGTCGGAATCTCCCATGGGCCGCCCACATGTTGCGCAGCTCCGATGCGGCCGCGCGTGGCATATCAAGCCTTACATGTTCGCGTAGTTTGGCCCGCCGCCGCCTTCGGGCGTGACCCAGACGATATTTTGCGTCGGGTCTTTGATGTCGCAGGTCTTGCAGTGGACGCAGTTCTGCGCGTTGATGACGAGCTTCTCGCCGCCTTCCTCGGTTTTGACGAACTCGTAGACCGCAGCGGGGCAGTAACGGCCCTCCGGTCCTGCGTACCTGTGCAGATTGACGTCGACCGGCACCGAGGGGTCTTTCAACGTCAGATGCGCGGGTTGATTTTCCTCATGATTCGTACTTGATAAGAACACCGAAGAGAGGCGATCGAACGTGAGCTTGCCGTCGGGCTTCGGATACGCAATGGGCGCGCATTGCGACGCGGGCTTTAGCGCTTCGTTGTCTCGATACCGATGGTGGAGCGTCCAGGGCACGTTGCCGCCGAAAAGCTTTTGTTCGATGCCGACCATCAGCGTGCCGAGATAAAGCCCCTTGCTCATCCACTGCTTGAAGTTGCGCGCACGATTCAATTCCTCATACAGCCAAGAGCCCTTGAACGATTCGGAGTATGCCGCAAGCTCGTCCCCATGCCGGCCGGCTTGCACCGCATCGAACGCGGCAAGCGCTGCCAGCATGCCGCTTTTGATCGCCGCATGGCTGCCCTTGATGCGCGACGCGTTGAGGAAACCGGCATCGTCGCCAACGAGCGCGCCGCCGGGAAACACGAGCTTCGGCAGCGACATGAGCCCGCCCGCGGTGATCGCGCGCGCGCCATAGGAAATGCGCTTGCCCCCTTCGAGAAAAGCGCGGATAGACGGGTGCGTCTTGTACCGCTGGAACTCCTCGAACGGCGAGAGATAGGGGTTTGCGTATCCGAGGCCGACGACGAAACCGACGACCACTTGGTTGTTGGCTGCGTGATAGAGGAACGAGCCGCCATAGGTCTGCGTGTCGAGCGGCCAGCCGGCCGTATGGATTACCAGCCCCGGTTGATGCTTCGAGGAATCGATCTCCCAGAGCTCTTTGATGCCGAGGCCATAGACCTGCGGATCGGCATCCTTGTCGAGCTTGAATCGCTCGTTCAGTTGCCGGCCGAGATGCCCGCGTGCGCCTTCGCAAAAAAGCGTGTACTTCGCGTGCAGCTCCATGCCGAGCTGGAAATTTTCCGTGGGCTCGCCGTCCTTGCCGATGCCCAGGTTGCCCGTTGCGACGCCCTTGACCCGTCCGTCGTCGCTGTAAAGCACCTCAGCCGCGGGAAAGCCAGGGAAAATCTCGACGCCGAGCGCCTCGGCCTGCTGCCCCAGCCAGCGCGTGACGTTGCCCAGGCTGATGACGTAATTGCCGTGGTTCTTGAAATTATCCGGCAACGCCCAATTCGGCGTTTTGATAGCGCCCTTTTCGGTGAGAAACAGGAACCGGTCCTCGGTCACCGGAACGTTGAGCGGCGCGCCTTTTTCCTTCCAGTCGGGAATGAGCTCGTTGATGGCGCGCGGATCCATTACCGCCCCCGATAGAATGTGCGCACCGATCTCGGATCCCTTCTCGAGCACGCAAACACCAATTTCGACGCCCTTTTCCTGCGCCAGCTGCTTGAGCCGGATCGCGGCGGAGAGACCGGCAGGGCCGCCGCCCACGATCACGACGTCGTACTCCATCGACTCGCGCGGACCGTATTGCTCGATGAGACTTTCGGGGGTCATTGAGGCTCCTCTGCCGGTAGAATGCTTTTTCGGGTTCGTATTGTCAGCGAACGCGGGTAACGCTGCAACCGAATGGATCAAGATTGCACGGTTGTTCTATTTTGGTGGCACAACGCCACTGGGTTCGCCGAAGTTGCGAACACACTAACTGATCGGCAAGGAACCAGACGAGGGAACCACTATGGGCCGTTCGATCAATCTGGAAGGAAAGGTGGCGCTGATTACGGGCGCGTCAAGCGGGCTCGGCAAGCGCTTCGCCGCTGTGCTTTCGCAGGCCGGAGCAAAGGTCGTGCTGGCGAGCCGCCGTGTTGAGCTGCTCAAGGAGTTGCGGGCCGAAATTGAAGCGTCGGGCGGTGCCGCGCACGTCGTTTCACTTGACGTGACAGACTACCAGAGCATCAAGTCGGCCGTCGCGCATGCGGAGACCGAAGCAGGGACCATCGACATCCTCGTCAATAATTCGGGCGTGTCGACGACGCAAAAGCTCACTGAAGTCGCGCCGGCCGACTTCGAATACGTGTTCGACACGAACACGCGCGGCGCATTTTTCGTCGCGCAGGAGGTGGCCAAGCGCATGATGATGCGATCGGGGGCGAACAGCCAGAAGCCTGCGTACCGGATCATCAATATTGCGTCGGTGGCGGCGTTGCGTGTGCTGCCGCAGATCGGCCTCTATTCGATGAGCAAGGCGGCCGTGGTCCAGATGACGAAGGCGATGGCGCTCGAGTGGGGGCGTTACGGGGTCAATGTGAACGCGATTTGCCCCGGCTATATCGACACGGAAATCAACCACCACCTCTGGTCGACGGATCAGGGGCAGAAATTGCTGTCGATGCTCCCGCGCCGGCGCGTGGGGCAGCCCGAGGATCTCGAAGGCTTGCTGTTGTTGCTGGCCGCCGACGAATCGCAGTTCATCAACGGCGCCGTGATCGCCGCGGACGATGGATTCGCCTTGGCGTAAAAGACGGACGAAGAGACGGACGAAGAGACGGACGAAGAGACGGACAAAGCGCGGCGCGAGTGACGCGCCGAAGTGTTTTTGATTTTCTGAAAGAGAAAGAAGACGTGACGATGAATGATTATCAACCCGTGTTCGAGATGTCGATGCCGATCCGCTGGGGTGACATGGACGCTTTGGGGCACGTGAACAACACGGTTTACTTCCGCTATATGGAACAGGTGCGGATGAGCTGGTTCGAGCGCCTCGGCCTGGGCGGGGGCGCCGAGGACGGGCAGGGTCCCGTCATCGTCAATGCGTCGATGGAATTTCTGCGGCAGCTTCACTATCCCGGCGACATCATCGGGCGGATGTCGGTCGGCAAGCCAGGGCGTAGCAGCTTCGACACTGCATTCGAGCTAGTGCGCGCTGACGATCCCGGCACGCTCTACGCGCGTGGCGCCGCACGCTGCGTATGGATCGACTACGCGGCCGGCAAATCCGTGACGTTGCCGGAGCGGCTGCGCAAGCTCATTGAGAACGCGGCGCTCGAAAATGCGCTTTGAAGCATCGGCTTGGACCCAGTCGGTTGCGGCGCTCGGGGGCGCGGGGGCGTGGGGGCGTGGGGGCGTGGCGGGGTGGCGGCGTGGTGAAGGCGGCCCCTAATGCCCGAGCCGCCGTCGCGCAGTTCGGTCGAGTTGTCGGTGGCCAGTCGAGCGGCCACTTCGCGCTTACGGCAGCAGTGTGACCCGCCGGTGCGATGACGAATGGCAGGTCTTTCACTTATGTATTTTTGCGTATTGTGCTGCAAGCGCCGGTCGCCTTACCCTTTTGCCCATTGCAAAAAAGGGTGCGACAGCCGGCATGACTGCGTTCATGAGCCTGTGACGGGCCTGAACAGGTTCTAGAATAACGGAGCATCGAACTGGCTCCACGCGCCGGGTCGCACCGATTTCCGGCATTCCAAAAATCGAAGGGACAAACACATGAACAAGGTCTATCCGAGCGCGGCTGCCGCCCTCGCGGACATCGTGAAGGACGGGCAGACATTTGCCGTAGGAGGTTTCGGCCTGTGCGGCATTCCCGAAGCGCTGATTGCCGCATTGCGCGACTCAGCCGTGAAAGGCATCACGTGCATCAGCAACAATGCGGGCGTCGACGGCTTCGGTCTCGGTCTCCTGCTCGAAACGCGGCAGATCAAGAAGATGATTTCGTCGTACGTCGGCGAAAACAAGGAATTCGAGCGTCAATATCTGGCAGGCGAGCTGGAGCTCGAGTTTACGCCGCAAGGTACGCTCGCCGAGAAACTGCGGGCAGGCGGCGCCGGCATTCCAGCCTTCTACACGAACACGGGCTTCGGTACGATCATTGCCGAGGGCAAGGAAACGCGCCAGTTCGGCGACGACCACTACGTGCTCGAACGTTCGCTCACGGCCGACATCGCGCTCGTCAAGGCATGGAAGGCCGACAAATCCGGCAATCTGATTTACCGCCGCACGGCACGCAACTTCAATCCGATGTGCGCGATGGCAGGCCGCATCACCGTCGTCGAGGTGGAAGAGATCGTCGAAGTCGGCGCACTCGATCCGGACGCGATTCACACGCCGGGCATTTTCGTGCAGCGCATCGTGCGCAACGCGCATCCGGAAAAACGCATTGAACAACGCGTCGTGCGCGCGAAGGGAGACTGACATGGCTTGGACCCGTGAACAAATGGCCGCGCGCGCGGCGCACGAACTGCAGGACGGTTTCTATGTGAACCTCGGAATCGGCTTGCCCACGCTCGTGGCGAACTATGTGCCGCCCGGCGTTGAGGTCTGGCTCCAGTCCGAGAACGGCCTGCTTGGCATCGGCCCGTCGCCGACCGAAGAAGAAATCGATCCGGACCTCATCAACGCAGGCAAACAGACGATCACGACGCTGCCCGGTTCGTCGATTTTTTCCTCGGCCGATTCATTCGCGATGATCCGCGGCGGCCACATCAATCTGGCGATTCTTGGCGCGATGCAGGTCAGCAAGAACGGCGATCTCGCCAACTGGATGATCCCCGGCAAAATGATCAAGGGGATGGGTGGCGCCATGGATCTCGTTGCTGGCGTTAAGCGCGTCGTCGTGCTGATGGAGCATGTCGCGAAGGGCGACCAGCACAAGATCCTCGAAGCGTGCACGCTGCCTTTGACGGGCGTGGGCGTGGTGGATCGCATCATCACGGATCTCGGCGTGCTGGACGTGACCGAAAGCGGCCTGAAATTAGTCGAATTGGCGCCCGGCGTTACGGTCGACGAAATCCAGGCGAAGACGGGGGCACCGCTCGATGTGAGCGCAGTGCGCTGACTATCGGCCGGCGGTATTGCGCCGGCGCAGCCAACAAGACGGGACGGGTGGGGCTGGCGCTTCGCCCGTCTTTTTCTCTCATCTGAGGACCGTCCTATGAGCATGTCGCCCTTTACCGGCTCGTCCGCTGCTTTCGTCCACTCCGCCGCGCCCGCCCCTTCGATCGGGCAGGTCGTGCCGCGCCAACGCTATGTGCAGTGCGCGAACCCGGCGGGCCTGCACCGCATCGCCTATACCGAATGGGGCGACCCAGCCAATCCGCGCGTGCTCGTTTGTGTGCATGGCCTTACACGCTCGGGTCGCGACTTCGACCGCGTCGCCGCGGCACTTTGCGATGTCTACCGGGTCGTTTGTCCCGACGTGGCGGGGCGCGGGTTGTCCGATTGGTTGCCCGACCCGGCGCGCTACGCGCTTGCCCCCTACATCGCGGATATGGTCACGCTGATCGCGCGGCTCGACGTGGAGACGGTCGATTGGTTCGGGACCTCGATGGGCGGTCTGATCGGGCTCTCGCTTGCCGGCCTGCCGGGCACACCCGTGCGCAAGCTGCTGTTGAACGACGTCGGGCCGCACATCGAGCCGGCCGCGCTCGAACGTATTGGCGCCTACGTCGGCCAGCCCGTGCGTTTTTCGACGCTGGAAGAAGGCATCGAGCATGCGGCTCTGCTCGCTGCGTCGTTCGGGCCGCTGACGCCCGATGAGTGGCGAGAGGTCAACACGCCGCTTTTGCGCCGACGCGACGACGGGGCGTGGGAGTTTCGCTACGATCCGGCCATTGCTGCGCCTTTTGCCGCTTTGACGCCCGAGGCGAGCGCGGCAGGAGAGACCATGCTCTGGCGACTCTTCGAGGCGATCGCGTGCCCAGTGCTAGTCGTGCGCGGTGCGCTGTCGGACCTGCTTTCGCGCGAGACGGTGACGCAGATGATCGCGCGCGGGCAGGCCGTATCGAGCGTTGAAATCGAGGGTGTCGGGCACGCGCCCGCGTTTCTCGACGTCGGGCAGATCGCCATCGCGCGCCGTTTCTTCGTCGGGCAAGACGAAGCGGCGTCATAATATTAGGTTGCCGTGTGCCGGATCGGCGCCAAATCCGCGCTCGAGTGGGTGAGGCGGGCGAAAAGCGGGCGAAAAGCGGGCAGTGCGCGACGCAGCGGCAAACGGCCAATCAACCCTTACATCAAATCAGGATCTTTTCAAATGGCAGTCATTCGTCATCACGTCTGCAAGCGACTTTCCGAAATTGCAATTCACAACGGCACCGTTTATCTGGCCGTGCAGATCGCCGAGGACGCGACGCAGGACATTACCAGTCAAACGCAACAAGTGCTCGGCAGCGTCGACCGGCTGCTTGCCGAAGCGAACAGCGACAAGTCGCACTTGCTGTTCGTGCAAATTTATCTGTCGGACATG